>DATLZJ010000121.1:0-3721 GCA_035574055.1 Caldilineaceae bacterium | reverse complement strand
CTCTACCTAGCGGTGATCAGCGCTACGACGCTGATTTTGGTCATGGCTGCCAATACCGCGTTTGCCGACTTTCCCCGCTTGAGCGCGCTTCAGGCCGCGGATGGATTTTTGCCCAGGCAGTTGACCTATCGCGGCAGCCGGTTGGTCTATAGCCGCGGGATTATCACCCTCTCGGTGCTGGCCTGTCTGCTGATCGTGGCCTTCAATGCCAGCGTCACCAACCTGATCCCCCTCTATGCCATCGGCGTCTTTCTCTCCTTTACGCTCTCACAATCGGGCATGGCGCGGCGCTGGTGGAAGATCGGCCATCTCCCGCCGGGCACGGAGGTGGAGGAACGTGGCTCAACGCTACGCTATGAGCGGGGCTGGCAGCTCAAGATGGTGATCAACAGCTTTGGCGCGCTCTGTACCTTTATCGTCATGTGGATTTTTGCCGTCACCAAGTTTCGAGATGGCGCCTGGATCGTGCTGATCGTTGTGCCCGTCCTGGTCTATACCTTTGAGATGATCCACCGGCACTATCGCCAGTTGGCCGAGCGGCTCTCTATGCGGGAGTACCGGGCGCCTGGCCGCATTCGCCGCCACCGCGTCATCGTGCCGATCAGCGGCGTCCACCAAGGGACAATGGCGGCGCTGCGCTATGCCCGCAGCCTGTCCGACGATATTACCGCCGTCCATGTTTCCATAGACCCGGAGGCCGAGGCCGTCCTGCGTCGCAAGTGGGCAGCCTGGGGCGATGGTACACGGCTGGTGATCCTGGAGTCGCCCTACCGGTTGATGTTGGAGCCGCTGTTGGAATACATTGAGGAGGTCTCGGAGGACCAGGAGGCGAACGAGGTGCTCACGGTAGTGGTGCCGCGCTTTGTGCCCCGGCGCTGGTGGCAAAATCTGCTCCATGCCCAGACGGCGGTCTGGTTGCGGTGGGCGCTGCTCTTCCGTCCGGGCGTGGTCATCACCGATGTGCCCTATCTGGTGGACGAGACCTCCCCACTTCCCACCGGGCCACTACCCGCCGGAGAGGCGAAGGTGAAGGAGCATTGATATGCGCGCCCTTATCATCGGTTGCGGTCGCGCCGGCGCAGAACTGGCGAACCGGCTTGCCAGGGCAGGCCACTGGGTGACAGTCATTGATGTGGCTGCAGAAGCCTTCGACAATCTGGCGCCCGACTTCCGCGGCCATGCTATTGAGGCGGAGGCGCTCAATCGCGATGTTCTGGTCAATGCCGGTATTCGCGAGGCCGACTGTGTGGCGACCCTCACCAACTCTGATGCGCTCAATGCCGTCATCGGCCACCTCGCGCGCACCGAGTTCCATGTGCCGCGGGTGGTGGTGCGCAACTATGACCCACGCTATGCGCCGCTGCATGAAGCCTTCGGATTACAATCGGTCAACTCGGTCCAATGGAATGCAAGTCGCTTTGAGGAGCTATTGGTCCACCCTCAAATGCCAGTCATCCAGCCCATCGGAGATGGACGTGTTGCCATTTATGAGCTGAACGTGCCGGTGCAGCTTGCGGGCATCCGGCTGGCGGAGTTGGCGGCTGCCGGCGACGCGATCATTGCCGGCGTCATCCGCCAGGGCGAGAGCCATCTTCCGTCCCCCGACCTGGTGCTGGAAGCGGGCGATGTGCTCACCGTCAGCGCCACGGCTGAAGGCGCCGCTCGTCTGCGCGTCCGGCTTGGGGAAGGAGCCTAATATGTTCGTAGTCATTGTGGGCGGCGGTCGAGTCGGCGCGCAGCTTGCGACGACTCTGCTGGAGCAGGATCATCGTGTGCGGGTGGTGGAGAACCGTAAGGACGTGCTGAGTCTGCTGCACCGGGAGCTGCCCACCGAGATTATCTACGAGGGGAGCGGCACCGACCCTTTTGTGTTGGACCGGATCGAGCTAGACCGGGCAGATGTTGCCGCCGCCTGCCAGGCGAACGACGCCGATAACCTGGCCTTCTGTTACCTGGCCCGCACCCGCTATCAGGTGCCCACCACGATTGCCCGGATCAACAACCCGCGCAACGCCTGGCTCTTCGATAGAAAATTCCACGTAGATGTCGCCCTCAACCAGGCCGAGCTGATGGCCTCGCTGATCGTTGAAGAGATGTCGTTGGGGGACATGATGACGCTGCTCAAGTTGCGGCGCGGCCAGTTCCTGCTGGTCGAGGAGATCATCCCTCCAGGGGCCAAGGCCATCGGCATCGCCATCAAAGACCTGAACTTGCCTGAATCGTGTGTCATCGCGGGCATCATCCGCCAGGGTAAGGTGGTGGTGCCGCGCGGGGTGACGGCGCTCCAAGAGGGCGATGAGGTTCTGGCCGTGACCGATCGGACGGGCGCGGTCAAGCTGGCCGAGCTGCTCAACGCGCCGGAGCCTGTGGCCCCGGCGCGCCGCGCTGAATAGCCGCTAACGGGTGTGGAGTCCGGCTAGAGCCGCACGATGCGGTTGCTGTCGGTCGCCTCGTAGGCCGCCATGATCACCCGCAAGGTATCGGTCGCTTCAGTGACCGAGTGGAGCGGTTCATATCCCTGGGTGACCGCCTCGACAAAATGCTCGATCTCGGCGGCAATGCTCCGCCCATAGGTCCAGCCGGGAAATTCGACGGTCGCCGGCGTCTGAAAGCCGACAGGCTGATAATAGAGCTTGTCCATTTCACCCCAAAGCTGGCCGGCCTCGCCGACAATGCTGAAGAGGAGAGGTTGCGGGCCGGGGTTGGGGAAGGCCCAACTGGTGAGGATGTGGCCCATAACGCCGTCGTCAAATTTGACCTGGACGCTGGCGGAGTCCTCTTCCTGTAGCGGCTGGCGATAGGTCCCCATCATCGCCGTCACTTCAGCCGGCCGCTTGCCTGCCAGGAAGAGCAGCCGGTAAGTGGGGTGATAGCCGGTATCAATGTACTCACCGCCGCCCATCATGCTGGGGTCGCTGCGCCAGGTGCCGGCAAAGGCATTGTTGCTCTCCTTGCCCCACAGGGCCTTGTTGAGGGGCAGGGGCGGGCGCCGCGCCGAGCAGTCATAAGAGTGGATCATATAGACGCGGCCCAGGTCGCCGCTCATGAGCATCTGCTTGGCCCGGAGCATGGGCGGGAAGAAGAGCTGGTTGTGGGCTGCCATCATGGTGATGCCGCTGCTGCGCACGGCCCGCTCGATTTCGGCGGCCTCGTCCAGGTTGAGGCAGAGCGGCTTTTCGGTCATGAGATGTTTGCCGGCTTGGGCGGCGCTGACGATCGCCTCGCAATGCAGGTGATGGGGGAGGGCGATATCCACCGCGTCAACGCCGGAGCGAGCCAGCAACTCGCGGAAGTCGGTGTACATCTGCACCGGATGGCCGATCCGGGCTGCTGCTTTTTGCATGGCTTCTTGCGAGATATCGGCGACGGCAACGATCTCGGCGCGGTCGCCGACCGCCTTCCACCCTTCGATGTGGGGATTCATAATGCCGCCACAGCCGATGAGTCCGATCTTGAGGGTCATGGAGCGAATCCTTTGAGTGCTGGTGAGTTTGGTGTGGGCGCTTATGCCACTGGGAACCGACGGAATGGTTTACCCTCAGACGATACATCAACCGGCTGTGGTTGCCAAACTCTCCCGGCCCAAGCGCGAGCGCAGCCGCCCCCTCCGCCCCTGCGGCGTCTAGCCTCATCCCAGCTTCAGGAGCGAGGCCAGGCCCGGATAGATGAGCAAAATCACCGGCTCGCCTGGGTCCGGCAGGCGGTTTGGCTCTAGACCGGC
>DATLZJ010000120.1:0-2906 GCA_035574055.1 Caldilineaceae bacterium | reverse complement strand
CAGCCTGGCTCCCCTCGCCCAGCAGGTCGGCGTAGAGCAGCCGGTAGAGGTCCAATGTCTCCTGTTCGGCCTGGGTGACGGGCGCGGGCAGCAGCCGCTTGATGAAAACCCTGGCCTCGACGGGCAACACGGTCAACCCTGTCGTCGTGCGAAAGCGCACATTGCCGGCGCGCACATCCAAATCTGTGCTTAAGGGCAGCGGCGCCAGCGGCCCCCGTTGGTTGCGGATGACCACCATGCCCTGCGCCGCCTGGGCCGGGCGGAGCGGGATGCCCAACAGCTTGAGGAACTTCTTGCGGTTGCGCTCCGGAATCTGGTTGGCCCGGTAGAGCAGGCTCTCGGCCATAAAGGCAAAGACCTGCAGCAGCGTCACGCCCGGATCGCTGTCGTTGAAATTGGTCCATTCGGGGTTGTGGACCGGAATGCGCGCCAGCGCATCGCGCAAAATCTCGCGATAGGAGCGGTCATCCAGGCTCGGTACGGTCAGGGGCACGGGCTGCCTCCTCTAGCGATCCACATATGAGCCACCCACCTGATCACTTTTACCTTATCCACCCAGGTTAACGGCCAGGGTCATACTAGCGGGGGTTTGGGTGGCGACCAGCTTATACTCAATGGTGACAATCGCCTGCTGTGGGTCGCCGCCGTTGAGTCCCTCTGTATTGGCCTCCACCCGCACACTCCGCACGACGATGCGCGGCTCCCAGAGGCGCAACGCCTCCTCCACCCGCTCGCGGATCAGGCGATGGGTCGCGGCATTGTTCGGCTCAAAGAGAAAGCGGCGCAGCCCGCCGCCAAAGGCCGGCAACATCAGCCGCTCGCCCGGCTCGGTCAACAGGATCACCTGGATGGATTCGCGGATGTTCTCTGCGCCCTCGGACCAGGCCCAGCGCCCATCAGGGCCAAGGCGAGGCGGGAAGGCGATGCTGCGTCCAAAGAGGCGTCCGGCGTCCATTGGTTTACTCCGTGCGCAGAGGAATGGGCAGACAGATGCGGAAGAAGGGCAGCCACTGGAAGATAAAGTTGAGCAGGTTGACCACAACCAGCAGCAGGATCAGGGCGCAGATGGTGATGATCGGGATAGAGAAAGAGCAGATCAGCCCAAAATCCAGCGGCTCTTCCGGGTTCGTATCGTTCTCCATCAGTTCCTTCAGCCCCTTGATGCGGTTGATCTGGGCCTGGAGCTGGTTGGAGATTTGCACGTTGAACTGCTTGTCGTACTTGCCCAGGGCGCTGGGCCGGGCGTCCACCGGCATGGTCATGCGGATGGGCCGGGCCGGCGCGTCCGGGTCAAAGAAGGAGGCCAGCGTGAAGGGCCGGGTGGGCAGGCTGATGGTCAGGTCATGGCAGGCCGGGCGCGCATAGACCAGCCGGATCACATACTGGTCCGGTCCCGGCTGTTCCGCGGTGGGGGAGACTTGATACTGCTCGCGGCGACCGGCGGGGATCAGGCCGGCCAACAGCCGGCGGCGCACCCCGTCCTGGTGGAAGGCCAGCGGGAAAAGGGGCAACTGCTCCTCGCCGGGGGCCAGTTGGCGGTCGGGCGCGTCCACCGTCACCCAGCCCGCCGCGGCGTTGGCGCGATTGGTGGACCAACCGGCCTCCTCGCTCCCGCGCCGGCGACGGATCACAAAGAAGACCTGCTCCGCCTGGCGGGCGTCCACTGTGCGGTCGGGCACACCGGGCAGGGCGCAGGCCAGCGCGCCCGCCACCAGATAATAGCGGTTCTGGCTGGGCTGGTAGAGCTTGAGCAAGCCGGGCAGGTCGCGGCCCGTCTCGTCCAGCCCGGCCTGCGGCTGGTCCCACCGTTCAGGCTGGGCGACATAATGGCGCAGCTCACTCCCCCGCCCTGCCGCCAACAGGTCGTTTAGCTCCTGCATAAAGCTGTCGCCGGTGAAGCGCAAGATGACCGGCTGGTGGCGGCGGGCGGCCAGCTCGGTGGACGGGATCACCCGCCAAAGGGGCTGCGGCGCAAACCAGGCCGGGGGATGCGCGCTGCCTGGCGCAAGCAATCCGGGCCGCGTTTGGAGGGGTTGAGCAAGGGCTACCATAGGTTGCCGGCTCCCGGTGTATAGGAGGCGCTGATGGTGCTGTTGGTAATGTTGGTGTCCGACTGGACGACGCCGCTGAATTTGCTCATGCCGGCGTTGACGGTCACCATGCCCGCCGAGACCTCGACCGTCCCGGCGCTGATGGAGAGCTTGGCCGGCGTCTCCAGCGTGATGCCGGCGGCGTCCAGGGTGATGCGGTTGCCGTTGGCGTCGGTCAGCTCAAGGGCAGCGGGGCTATCGGTGCAGACGATGCGCTGGCCGCCGGGCGTCTCCAGGGTAAGTTGCACCGCGCCGTCGCTGTCGTCCAGGGTGATCTTGATGCCGCTGCGCGAGGTGAGGGAGCGGATGGGGTTGCCCGCTTGCATGGTCTCCGGCGGGCTATCCACGCCGTTCCAGAGTGCGCCCAAGACATAGGGCCGCCGCCCGTCGCCCGCCTCAAAGGCCACCAGCACCTCGTCATCCGGCTCTGGAATAAACCAGCTTCCCCGGTTGGCGCCGGCCATGAGGGTCGCGATGCGCGCCCAGGCTTCGTAGCCTGCGCCGTCGGGGTCGGTGAGCCAGGGCAAGCGGATGCGCACCCGGCCCAGGCCGGCGGGGTCCTGATTATCTACCACGACCGCAGGATAGACGCCGTAATGGCGCCCGCCCTGGCCGGTCGGCGGCAGGGGCGGCAGGAACAGCCGCAATAGATCGCCGCCCTGCCCGCCGCCGGTGGGGTCTCTGTAACCGTTGTTCATGCCTAACGTCTCCCAATCCCTGGCCGCTCGACTGCAAAGTGGGTGAGATAGCCGCCATCTTCCTCTCGGTGAAAGGTGTGGCGGACCTCGCTTACATAGTAATCGCCGTTGAAGAGCG
>DATLZJ010000119.1:0-7728 GCA_035574055.1 Caldilineaceae bacterium | reverse complement strand
GCAGGTTGAGTGGGTGTTTGGGTGGGCTGGCCGTTTATTGTAGCACCGGCTCCCGCGCGGCTGCAATGCTTGGCAGGCGTCCAACACATGGTTTTGAAAAGGCGTGATATTAATGGCTGAATCTAGGACAAAGGTATGCTTTGGTCGCTACCTTGGATGTGTGGGCGCACACGCCTAGGGTTTCACACCCCGCGCTTGTCTTGGGCTTAGAGAGCCGCCAAAATGATTTGAGGCCCGAGAACTTCCTCGGGCCTCAGCCTATAACCACAAATTTATATCAAACCGACAGCGTGTGCTGCCGGTGGTCTTGCCATTTTAGGCAACGGCGGCAGCTTCGGCGACGGGCTGCTCCACGCTCTTGGTCAGCTCCAGCTCAATCGAGATGTAGACCTCATCCCCGACGACGAACCCGCCAGTTTCGATGGCCGCGTTCCAGGTCAGTCCCCAATCCTTACGGTTGAGCTTGCCCTCGGCGCTAAAGCCTGCGCTGATAAAGGGGCCGAAGGGGCTTTTGCTCTGGCCCGCATAGGTGACATCCAGCGTGACTTCGCGCGTCACATTGCGGATGGTCAAGTCGCCGATCAATTGGGCCGTGTTGGCGCCCGTGCGCACAACGCGCTTGCTGCGGAAGGTCAGGTACGGGTACTTGGCTGCATCCAGGAAGTCGGGCGAGCGCAGGTGCGCGTCCCGGTCGGCCTGGCGGGTGTTGATGCTGGCCGCCTCGATCTGGACCTCCACCGTGGTACGCTCCGGGTTTTCCTCATCCAAGTTGATTGTGCCGCTGAAACGCTCGAACTGCCCCCGGACCCAGCTCACCATCATGTGGCGAACCTTGAACTGGATCTCGGAATGGGCGTAGTCAATTTGCCAAGACATATGGCTTTCTCCTATTGCTCTTGTATTGTTCATCTCGTTGATTTCGTTGTAACTGCTTCAATGACTACAAGATAATAGGAGGGCGTCACCGGCCTGTCAGCGCAGGCGACAACAGGACCGTCAACAAGGGCGTCAACGGACTGTTGACTGCTGGCTTGCAGAGCGGAGCCTTGGATTGAAAGTCCAGGCTGCTGGCGCAAGTCCACCAAGGCGGGCTGGGGGTGAAGGCTGGTAGCTGGCTATCGGGGTAGACGGCTAGGAGATCAGGGGTAGGTAGAGGGTGATGGCCGTCCCGGTTCCCTCCTCGCTCTCCAGCCGGAGGTAGCCATCGTGCTGGCGGACGATGCCGAAGACTTGGGCCAGCCCTAGCCCCGCGCCCTGACCCGGCTCTTTGGTGGTAAAGAACGGCTCAAAGACACGGGGGCGCGCATCGGCAGGGATGCCGGCGCCCGTATCGCTCACCGCCAGGCTCACCCACTCGCCCGGCCTCATCCCGGCCACCGGCGGCATCTGGTCAGGCGGTAGATGCAGGCGGGCCAGCCGCAGCCTCAGCACACCGCCATCGGGCATGGCTTCGAGCGCATTGGCCGCCAGATTCATCAGGGCCTGTTGGAGCCGCGCCGGATCGCCCAGCACAGTGTAGCCGCCCGGCTCCCCTTCCTGTTCATACTCCCCTTCCTGTTCATACTCAATGACAACCTGGATCGTTTCCGGCGCCATCTGCCGCCATAAGGAGCCGATCTCTCCTACAAAGAAGTGGAGGTCAATGGGCATGCGTTCCAGCGTCCCCTTGCGGCTAAAGTCGAGGATTTGTTGAACCAGATGGCCGGCCCGGTCGGCTTGCTGCCCCACGGCTCGAAGCTGGCGACGCTGGACCGGCGTCAGGTTCGTTGCCCGTTGAAGCAGGTCGCTGTAGAGCATGATCACGGCCAAGATGTTATTGAAGTCGTGGGCGATGCCCGCTGCCAACTGTCCGACGGCAGCCAACCGGGCTTGCAGCTCAAGCTGTTGCTGCGTCTCGCGCGGTTGGGTTACATCGCGCGAGACCATGAGCCAGCAGGCGATGCCTTCACTGTGCGGCAAAGGCTGTAGCCTGATCTCGAAGTGACGCAGCCGTGGTTCAGAGAGGGTGAGGGTATGAACTATCACCGGATGGTCTCCTGGCTGCGACGCCGGCGGGGCTTCGCGCTCACTATACAAGCGCGTGATCGGCTGGTTGCCCAAGGCGCTGATCTGTTCTCCCTCGCCTACCCCGGCCAGGAGCGCCAGGTGTTCCCGCCCAATCGGGTTGGCGAGCACTACCCGGTGGCTCCCATCTAGTAACACCAGCCCATCGGTGACGGTATCCACGATCTGTTGGATTTGGTCATGCAAAGTGGCGCGCTGCAGCGCGAGCGCGCTGATATCGGCCACTGCGCCCAATAGCCGCGCATCGTCCGGAGAAAAGGCGCTCTCCTCCGCACGGTCGCGGCTGCGCGCCACCCAGAGCACCCCGATCAACTGCTCATGGAGCCGCATGGGCGCGACCATGGCCGGCTGCACAGGGGCAAATAGCTGCTTATACCCCGCGTCAACCCGCAGATCAGCGTTGATATCGGCAGTGATGTAGACCTCGCCGCTCGCAAGTATCTGGCGAATGATGCCTGGCCCAGGCGGCAGCCGCGAGCCAACAGCCGGCTGCAAGACCCCGCGCGCCATCTCGACGGTGGATTCCTTGCTGTCCGGATTGAAGCGTAAGAGAATGGCCGAGTCTACATCCAGCCGGTCGAGGAGCAGGTCGAGGAGCGCGGGCAGCATCTGGCTGCGCGTTTGGGCGCGGCGCAGGGCGGCGCTGAGGGTCGCCACCGTCTCCAGCTCGCGCTCGCGGCGTTTACGCTCGGTAATGTCCTCCATCACCGTGCAAAGGAGCGCCTGCCCCTCCACGGAGAGAGGCTCGACAGCCAAGGAGACCCAAAAGCGACTGCCGTCGCCATGCCGTCTGATCTGCATCTCGAAGCCGCGCACCGAGCCGTGGCGCGCCAGCTCGGCGAGGAGCCGGGCGCGTTCGCTAGGATTTACATAAAGCTCTTCTGCGGGACGGCCAATCAACTGCGCGGCGGCGATGCCATATTGGCGGGCAAATTCCTGGTTGGCATAGAGGATAGTGCCATCGTCGCGGCGGGTAATGACCAACGGCGCAGGCAATTGGTCGCCAAGGAGGGTCAACTGCGCGTTCAGCCGGGCAGCCAGGGTACTGCCCGATGGCCGGGGGGCAGGCCGTCGCAAGGAGAGCCGATTGCGGATGTGTCGAGACGGTGTCGTGGGCATTGGCTCAACCAACCGGTCGAACGCTGGCCTTGTTAATAACGGGTTTCCTGTTGCCCGGCTAGCCGATATAACACTTTCCTGCGGAAAAGGCGCTACATGTAGGGGGAGATAAACATGTAGGCGAGATAAGACGCAGAATCTGCTGGTGCAGTTTAGCGCAAATCGAGCCGTTTGGCTACCGTCCTTTCGCGTCTCCTTCAAACCATACTCCCCATTGTACCTGCGCGCTCCATCCGGCTCTATGGGATTTTTCACGAATTGTGGCTATCTTGAGAGGGCTATCTGGCCGCGGGCGCGGTCATAGACGGCGCATCTATCATCGTGACATCGGCGCCGGTATAAGCCGGTAGCGGGGGAGACGCAACAATGAGCGCAGGCTCAGAGATCCGAAAGGCGCAGGCCGAGCTGCGCGCCGCCTCCACGGAGGCCATTCCGTGGGTGGTTTGGTTGGCCCGTTTTGGTTACGCCGTAAAGGGGCTGGTCTATCTTTTGATCGGTGTCTTCGCGGTGCAGGCGGCCATCGGCGCCGGCGGCCGGATTACCGGGCCGGAAGGGGCCATCGCCAGCATTGGCCGGCAACCCTTCGGGCAGGTCCTGCTCGGTTTGGCAGCGCTGGGGCTGTTTGGTTACGCCCTCTGGCGTTTTGTCCAGGCATGGGTAGACCCAGAGCGCAAGGGTAAGGATGCCAAAGGCATCGTCCAACGGCTCGGCTATGCCGCCAGCGGTGTAGTCTATGCAGGGTTTGGCTTCTATGCCGTGCGGCTACTGATGGGCGCGGCGAGCAGCGCCGAGGGCCAGTCTGGCGGCTCGGAGGACTGGACGGCAAGCCTCATGGCCCAGCCTTTCGGTCTCTGGCTGGTGGCGCTGGCCGGGTTAATCATTATCGGCGCCGGCGTTTACCAATTCTATGAGGGGATCACAGCTCGCTTCCGCGACGACCTCATGTTGCACGAGATGAGCGACGAGGAGATCAAGTGGTCCACCCGCGCGGGGCGGATGGGGTATGTCGCGCGCGGCGTGATCTATGCCATTATCGGTGGTTTCCTGGTGCTAGCTGCCTGGCGCAGCAATCCTGAAGAGGCCGGCGGCATTGGGGAGGCGTTGTCCACCCTCGCCTCCCAGCCCTATGGCCCTTGGCTGTTGGGGCTGGTCGGGGCCGGGTTGATCGGCTATGGGCTGTTTGCCTTTGTCCTGGCCCGCTACCGCCGAATTTTTGTGACCTAGTGGATAGTTCGGCGGACAGTTCGGATGAATTCTTGTAGGGGCGTCCCTTGTGGGCGCCCGCTTCTGGGCGCGGGCGGGCAGGCACAAGGCCTGCTATGCATGGTGTCTAGGGGAGTGTCGTGATGATTCAACTCAGACCGATTGAGGAACAAGTTGTGGTGCTGATGGGCGCGTCCAGTGGCATCGGGCGCCAGGCCGCCTACCAGTTTGCCCGGCGTGGGGCCAAGGTCGTGGCCTCCGCGCGCGACGAAGAAGGGCTGTTTTCGTTGGTCGAGGACATTCGGCGAATGGGCGGCGATGCGACTTACTGGATGGCCGATGTGGCCGACTTTGACCAGGTACAGCAGGTTGCCGCCCACGCCGTCGGAACCTATGGCCGGATCGACACTTGGGTCAACCTGGCTGCGGTTTCGCTCTATGCCACCTTTGAGGAGACCACCCCTGCCGAGTTTAGGCAGGTCATTGACGTGAACCTGATGGGCCAGGTGCATGGCGCGAAGGCGGCGCTGCCCCATCTACGGGCGGCGGGCGGCGGCGCGCTGATTTGCATCTCGTCCGTCGAAGGACTCCGCACCTTGCCCTATCAAAGCGCCTATGGCGCCTCCAAGCATGGCGTCATCGGCTTTCTGGAGGCGCTGCGCCTGGAATTGCGCCATGAGGGGACGCCGATCAGCGTAACCAATATCATGCCCACCTCCATCAACACGCCCTTTTTTAACAAAGCGCGCACCAAGCTCGGCGTCATGCCCAAGGGGGCGCCGCCCCTCTATTCGCCCCGCATTGTGGCCGATGCCATTCTCTATGCCGCCGAGCATCCGGTCGCCGACTTGCTTGTCGGTGATGCGGCGCGCATGATGGCCTTGATGCAACGGCTCTCGCCTAGGCTAGTGGATTGGTACCTGCTGGCGACCGGCTTCAACAGCCAACGGACGCAACGCCCAAAGCCTATCGGCGCACTGGATAACCTCTTTGGCCCGTTGCCGGGCTATGACCGGGTGGAGGGGGACTTCAGCCGGCAGACGCTCCCCATCAGCCTGATGGACGACCTGCAACGCAACCGCACGGCGCAGATTGTCGCGTGGGGGCTGCTGTTGGGCGCGATGGCGGGCATTGCCATCCAGCGGCGGCGCAACGGCGTCCGGCGGTTTGACTGGGAGCGCCAGATGCAGCGGGAGAATGCCCGTTGGGACGATGACGGGAACCCCAATGTATATGGGTCCCGCGAGGCGGACATTTACCATTATGGCGACGTTGCCCACAACGACTTCGCCTATGGTTATTCTCAGGGATACTAAGCCACAAGCCAAATCTGCCGGTTGACAGTGAATGTAATCGTGCGATAATGGCATCACCCTCTGGAGGCCCTGTCCGATCGTCTAGCAAAACAGCACATGCCATCACCGCGCGAGTCGTTGAAGCCGGCAGATGAGTTAACTCCCCGCCGCCGATCTCTAACCTTTCTTCTGCCAAAACGGTGGAGAAGAGGGAATGGGTTCCTAACTCGCTTCCTGGCGCCTCCTCGCTGGTCTGTCCGGCTGCCCTATTGGTGGCTGGTTCTAGGATTGGGAGCAATCGGGATCGCGCAGCAGGTGTTGATCTACAGCAACCACGACCCGGCGTTAAGTAGTGAGCCTACCGCTATCTTCCCGCGGCGTGTCGTCTTGCCTTTCCTACTTGTCTACCTGGCGGTGTCGCTACGTATGCTCTGGACAGATACATTGGCGGCTCTGGTCCAACTGCGTCCTGTTGTCCAGATCACGGATGCCGAATATGACGCCCATATGCAGTGGACCCTGCAAATTCCGCGCCGCGATACTCTCCTGCTCTTTGGCATTATCCTGGTCTTTAATATTGTCGTATATGGCGTTCAGGGCGTCTCCATGCCTCTTGCCATGGCACAAACATTGCCTCGTGATCTCCCGGCAGCCGCGTTTATCCTTGGAACGCTGATTTTGCTTGGGTGGCTGTTGGTGTATCTGGTCTATGTCAGCGTGCGCTATAGCCTTGGGCTGCACCGTCTGGCCCAACAACCATTGACAATCAACGTGCTCGATCCCTATGCGCTGCTTCCCTTTGGCAGGCTCGCCCTGCTGTATAGCCTTACGCTGGTCGGCTTGATCTTAATACTGATTGTGCCTCTCGGGCTGCCCACAGTTTTCGACGAGTACTTGGTGGTCTTCCTCGCAACCTTGGGCAGCTTTCTGGCGCTTATCGTCCCGCTCTGGGGGGTTCACCGGCAAATTCAAGCGGCAAAACAGGAAGTGCTTGGCAAGATCCATCAGCAGTTTCGGGAGGTGCAGGATATCCTGCTCGATGGCAGCTATTTTGAGAAGGAGGAACTTGACGATTTATCAGACCGTACCGAAAAGCTAACTAAGCTCCGCAAGCTGGTGTGGGATGCCCCAAACTGGCCCTTCAAGACATGGGCAGGCGTATTCCGTGCAGCCCTGGCTGCCCTGATCCCCGTCATTCTTATCGTGCTACAGGAGATCGTTAAGTTCTACATCGGCTTTTTGCTGGGCAGCCCGTCAGGCCCCTAGGTCTACCACCGCTCGATTTCACCTACCTCAATGAAACTAC
This sequence comes from Caldilineaceae bacterium, assembly GCA_035574055.1. Lineage (GTDB taxonomy): Bacteria > Chloroflexota > Anaerolineae > Caldilineales > Caldilineaceae > QEUY01. The sequence continues at coordinate 741 of DATLZJ010000119.1, read as the reverse complement.
TGATGCCTCGGGCAAGATAATCCAGGGTTGTCATATGGTTCTGTCCTAGCTCCTCAAGATGTTCGATTTGGTCTTGCTGCAGAGTAATGCCCAACTCTGCCGCTGCTGCTGCCGGATTGTTGAACAACCTCTGGCGGAATTCCGGATCGACCAATGTACGGCCGACCAGGTGCTCGATTTGCTTCGCGGTCGGTCCACTGTCTCCCGCTTCCATTCTGTTTCCTCCGATTCCATGGGGTACGGTCAAAGAAGTACATTAAAAAAGAAGTACATCAAAGTAGTAGAGCCAACGCGATAACGGAACGTTGCACGGGGCCGGCCCGTTTGCCCTCCGTATGAACCCCAATCTCTCAATGGTGATAGGTTTCACCCAAGAGCAGACCGGTGGCTTCCTTTAGTAGCGCGCTGACATTCCTCGCCAGCCGCGCTTGGTGGTCAGTAACCTCAGCGGCGAAAGCCTGAATGTGCGCCACGAACTCTGGACATCCGGCAAGTTGAGCATTTGCACTTGACCGGTGAAGCTGGTTCTGGATCAGGTCGAAATAGGGCTTGGTAGCGTGCTCAAGGACGATTCGCTCCAGCACGCGGCGCCGGTTAGCCGTCTGTTGCTGAGGGATTTGAGGTAGCGGCGAGGCGTAGTGGACGAAGGTGTTGTAGCGACCGGCCTCTAGGTCCACAGGCCAGTCCCGTTCATGGTCCAATAATACGGCGGCTGCGAGGAGATGATCCACAGCGGCCAGG
>DATLZJ010000118.1:0-4436 GCA_035574055.1 Caldilineaceae bacterium | reverse complement strand
GAGAGTGGCGCGTCGAGCAACCTCTGTCCGCCGGTACGCATACAACCCCGGCGCCCGGCGAGCCGGCATGGGCGAACGGAGATGGCTCATCCCAAGCGCCGGTGGAGCCAGATTCGCCGGCGGCGGGCCTGCCGGACAATCCGGCGGCCTCGCCGGAGCGGGCGGCGCTCGACCAACTGATACGCCAGTTGGCGGCAGGCGCTGCGCCTGTGCGCCCGGCCAACCCGGCCACGCAGACCCCGCAGGTCGCGGCCGGTCTGGATGTGACGTTGGACCCGCGCTTCCAAACCGCCCAGCAACGGATGCAGTACGGCGCTTGGCCGCAGGTGGTGGAGATGCTGCGCGCCCTCCAGGCCGACTACCCTCACGCGACGCTCCTCGACCCACTGTTGGCGGAGGCAGAGCTGAAGGCGGCGCTGATGGTGGAGTGGGCGGATAAGATCAAGGGAAGGCGGTTGACCGTGGGCCAGGCCTGGCTGCTGCGCCGCTCGATCCCCTTCTTGCTGGTGCTGGGCCTCTTTCTAGGCGCCGCCATCTTTTATCAGAACTTCGTCGCCCCCTCGCGCCAGGTCGTGGCGATGGTGCGGCAGAACCAAGAGTTGGTGGATGAGGCGACGGCGCTGCTCAAGAGCGGTCGTTTTGATGAAGCCGTTGCCCTCTACCAAGAAGTGCTGGCTCGCGACCCCCACTTTGCGCCAGCCCACGAGGGGCTGGCCGAAGCGCATCATCAGATCAACCTCGCCCTGCGCTATGATATCGCGCTTCAGGTGGCCGAGGCCGGGAATGTGCCGCGGGCGCTCAAGCTGCTCACTTCGATTCAGCAACAGACCACCGCCTACCGAGATGTGGACGCCCAGCTCGGTCGCTTGCAGGGATTGCTCCAGGTTGACCAGTTGTTTGCCGCCGCCGAGCGCGCTTATGCCCAACATCGCTGGCTCGATGCCGTCCACGGGTATGAGCAGGTTCAATCTATGGCGGCCAGCTATCGGGCGGCGGAAGTGGTCCAGCGCCTCAATGAGGCGTACCTGTACGCCGGCCAAGCGCTGCTGGCGAGTTGGCCGGTGGAGGGCGCAGGCCCCAAGGAGGCCCGTGACTATCTGCGTAAGGCCCAAGCCGCTGGGGTGGCAAGCGAGACGGTTGCCGCCGAGCTGGCGCTGGTAGAGGTCTACCTTAAGGGGGAGCGCGCCTATGAGGCCGAGGACTTCCTCGACGCCATCAACTACTGGCGAGGCATCTTTGATGAGCGCCCCGGCTACTTGGGCGGCTTTCTGGCCGAACAACTCTACCAGGCATATCTAGCGCTCGGCGACCAGAAGGCGGCGAGCGGCTCCACCGACTATGCACGCGAGCTGTTTACGCTGGCGACGGCGTTGCCCGTGAAGGATACGAGCGAAGCCCAAGCGCGGCTGCAGGGGTTGGCTGTCGCCCAGCCGACCCCCGCGCCAACCCCCACGCCGCCGCCCGTGGCCTATGCCCCGCCGGCGGCGGTTCCGGTCGCTGCCGCGCCGCCTGCGCCGGAGCCGACCCCCACCCCGACGCCGGTTTCTAACTTCCAGGGCTGGATCGCCTTTCGCACCACTCGCAACGGCAGCGAAGAAGTCTTTGTGATGCGCCCCGACGGCAGCGAAGCGCAGCCCGCGCCCGAATCGGTGCGCAGCCAGCTTGACTTGCTCTACCAAAAGGAGCAATGGTCGCCCGACGGCAGCCGCCATGTCATTGTCCAATCGGCCCAAGGGCGCAGCGACGCCAATCTGTATATCGCTGGCGCCGAGGTGACGGACGCCGTCGCCCAGGGGATTCCCCCGGTCACGAATTTCAATGAAGATGAATACGATCCGGTTTGGTCGCCCGACGGCCAGTGGATTGCTTTTGTAAGCAACCACACCTATAACGACGAAATCTGGCTCATGCGCGCCGATGGCAGCGAGCAGCGCCAACTGACTCATAACGAATGGGAATGGGATAAGCACCCAACTTGGTCGCCAGATAGCGGCCAAATTGCCTTTTTTAGCAATCGAACGGGTAAACGCCAGATTTGGGTGATGAACAGCGATGGCTCCAACGCGCGCAATCTCAGCAACAATCCTTACGACGACTGGGACCCGGTCTGGCTAAAGTGATCGTGATTAGGAGCAGATGAGTATGCCACTCTTCCGTAAAGGTCCGAATGGAACCGCCGCCAATGGGGCAGCGCCGCATGGCGCGCCCGGCAACGGAGCCGGCGGCGCAACGCCGGCCAATGGGGGGGCGACGCCGGCGGCTCCGCCGGCAACGACCCAACCCGCCCCGAAGCCTAAGCACGCTGCGCCTGGTGTGATCCATATTGTGGGCTATGCGCCGCCGCCAGAATTCCGCAAGGTGCGCGAGGAAGTGCAGCAGGCGCTCGTCAATGAGGTCAAGTCCATCAATGATGTGAAAGACCCGGACGAGCTAAAGCGCATGGCCGAGCCGATCTTTACCAAGGCGTTGGCCGACGCCAACCTGGTGGTCAGCCGGGTGGAGCGCGACCAGATGATGAGCCTGATCATGGCCGACATCCTGGGCTATGGCCCTATTCAGCCCTTGCTGGACCGGGACGACATCAGCGAGGTCATGGTCAATGGGCCGAACCAGGTCTATATCGAGCAGAAGGGCAAGCTGGTCTTGACCGATGTGAAGTTTATTGACGATGCCCATGTGCTGCGGATCATCGAGCGCATTGTCGCCCCGCTGGGCCGGCGCATTGACGAGTCCTCGCCCATGGTGGATGCCCGCTTGCCCGATGGCTCGCGCGTCAACGCCATCATTCCGCCGCTGTCGCTGATAGGGCCGACCATTACCATCCGCAAATTTAAGAAGGACCCGCTCAAGGTAGATGACCTGATCCGTTTCGGCTCCATCACGCCGGAATTCGCCCAGTTCCTCAAGGCCGCGGTCGAGGCCGGGTTGAACATCATTGTCAGCGGCGGCACCGGCTCCGGCAAGACAACGCTGCTCAACGTTCTCTCCAGCTTTATTCCCGAAGATGAGCGCATTGTGACCATTGAGGATGCCGCCGAGCTTCAGCTCCAGCAGCCCCATGTGGTGCGGCTGGAGTCGCGGCCCGCCAATATCGAAGGCAAGGGGCGCATCGGCATCCGCGAGCTGGTCGTCAACTCCCTGCGTATGCGTCCCGACCGGGTGGTCGTCGGCGAGTGTCGTAGCGGCGAGACGCTGGACATGCTCCAGGCCATGAACACCGGCCATGACGGGTCGTTGACCACGGTCCACTCCAACAGCGCCCGCGACACTTTGAACCGGATCGAGACCATGGTGCTGATGGCCGGCATGGAGCTGCCCCTGCGCGCCATCCGCCAGCAGATCGCCTCGGCCATTGACCTGATCATCCATCAGGAGCGGTTGCGCGATGGCAGCCGCAAGGTCGTGCAATGCTCGGAGGTGCTGGGCATGGAGGGGGATACCATCATCATGCAGGACATCTTCACCTTTGAGCAGACGGGCATTGACGAAAATGGCAAGATCATCGGCGAGCTGCGGCCCACCGGGCTGCGCCCGCGTGTGAACGAGCGCATCGAGCAGGCGGGCATCCATCTGCCGCCCAGTATCTTCGGGCTAAAGGACCCGTCTACCTGGTACAGCTCGTGATCCAGGCTACTGTTTGCAAGCGGCGGCAGAGGAGGGTTCAACCATGTTGCAGGTTACAAACCGCACCCGCGGAAGGCGGATTGTTGAATCGGGCCGGGTAGCGAACAACTTCTGGACCCGGCTGGTGGGGCTGATGGGGGTGCGCGAGCTGTTGCCCGGCGACGGGCTGCTATTGACGCCGGCCAACAGCATCCACACACACTTTATGCGTATCCCGATTGATGTGCTCTATGTGCAGCCCGACGGCCGTGTCGTAGACATAGATGAGTCTCTCCCGCCCTGGCGCTTCAGCCGGATCCGCAAGCAAGCGCGCATGGTCATCGAGCTGCCGGCGGGCGCCATTGCTGCTATGGATATTCGCGTGGGCGACTATCTTGACATCCGCTATTAAGCGCCGCTCCTCAACGCGCTCGCACCGCCGGCAAGAAGAGCGGAATCGGCTCCGGCGCGGCGACCCCCTCTGCCAGCGAGAGGGAGAGATCATACGGCTGGCTTAAGTCTGTTCCAGGAACCGGCTCGATGATCAGATAGTAGCGCAGCTCATCCGCAGCCGGCACAGTGCTATCGTCGCTACCGGCCTGCTCCCCGGCGACAGACGCACCCACAAAGCGCGATTTGGCAAAGGGGGCAGGCTTGAAATTCAATATCTGGCTGACAGAAGAGACGCGAGTTTTGGCAACGGTGTCGCCGTGGCTATCCACAATCATGGCCTTGAAGGGCACCGGCATTGCCAGATTGATGACCGATTCCCACTGGTTGGGCAGAGCGCTTGTGATGCATTCGGGACAGACTGGGATCGGCATGACAAAGCC
>DATLZJ010000117.1:0-2746 GCA_035574055.1 Caldilineaceae bacterium | reverse complement strand
TCGTGCCGAGCATGGCGGCATTGGCATAGGGCATCAGGAGCTGGTGCTTATGGCGGTTGGTGGTCGCCGCGACCACGCCATAGCCGGAGAGAAGCAGGACCCAAAAGAGAAGGCTCCCGGCCTGGCCGCCCCAGAGCGCGGCGAACTTGTAGAAGGTAGGCAGCGCCCGCTCCGAATGGTTCCAGACATAAGCAAGTTGGAACTGGTCGGTCAGCAGCCCATACCAGAGGATGACGGCTGCTACAGCGACCAGGGCGGCGACGGCGTAGATGGCGTTGAAGGAGCTGGCGGCCAGCTTGGCGTTGCGCCGCAGACCCGCCCAGAAGCCGACGGCCATGCCAAAAGTCGCCAGCACCAGCGCAGTCACCAGGAGTAGATAGCCGAGGTTGAAGATCATATGGCCCTCACTCTGGGCGAATTTTATCGAGATAGGCGTCCATTTGCGCCTGATCGACGATGGGGCCGATCACGGTCTGGACGATTTGGCCGTCGGGCGAGATGAAGAAAGTCTCCGGCACGCCCTTGATGCCATAGCGCCGGGCCGCCTGGCTTTGCAGGTCAGGCCCGTTGGGATAGGTGATGTCAAACTCGGCCAGATAGGCTTTGGCCGCAGGCTCCTGGTCGAGGTAGTCCAGGCCGATAAAGACGATGCCGTTGTCCCGCTCGCGGCGCCAGGTCTGCTCCAGCAGCGCCGCCTCCTCGCGGCAGGGGTCGCACCAGCTCGCCCAGAAGTTGAGCACCACCCCCTTACCGCGCAGATCGGCCAGGGAGATGGTTTCGCCCGCAAAGGTGGTGAAGGTAAAGGGCGGCGCTTCGCCGGTAGCCCGGTGCTCCGAGACGTTTGTCTGCCAGAGGCGCAACCCCAGGAAGACGATAAAGCCCAGGCCAATGGCGACAAAGATGAGCTGCCAGATGCGAACCGCGCGCGTGGGCCGATAGTCGTTCTCCTCCGCAGGCAGGTCCAACGGCTCCGCCAGCGGCGACTCGTTGAGGGGTAACTCAGCCATACTTTGCCAGCTCCTCTTCCAGCTTGCGGGCATACTCGTCTTCGGGCGTCTGGGGCGGGGCAGGCTGGTTGGATGCCCGGCTTTCCCCAGGGCCGGCCGGCCGGACGAGGCGATGGGTCATGCGCCAGAAAAAGAGGCCGCCGCCGATCACCCCAGCGACCGGCAGAAGCCAGGCCAGCCAGTTGAAGCCGCTGCGGGGCGGCTCGCCCAAAACCTGCGGCCCATACTGTTCCACGAAGTAGGCGCGGATGGATTCGGTGTCCTCGCCCTCGCTGAGCTTGATGGCGATGACTTCCTTCATTTGCTCGCACGCCTTTAGCTCGCAGGAGTCCAGGCGCACGCCGCTACAGAGGGGACACCACAGCTCACGCGCCACGGCGTTGACCTCATCGGCAGTCACTTCATCAGCAGGCGCGGTGCGCGGCCCGTCACTCTGGGCCAGGGCGCTCCCGGCCCACAGCGCCAGCAGCAGGAGCGCGAGCCAGAGGGCGCGCGGCCAGCGGTTCGGTCTCCGGTGCGCACGATTGGAGATAGTGGTAAACATGGTGTTCAATAAAACGCCCTTCGCACGCCGGTGGATTGCTCCGTCCATCCGGCAACGGCTGTCCTACAGGCCGATCCCACAGGACGTTCGGTTCATGATAGAGAGATTATATCACAGCTTGGCCCAAAGTCTGCCTTAGAATCCCCTTAAGGCTGGAGGGCGCAGCCGAGACAACCCCGTGTACTGCTGCCGGCGCCAACTGCCCCCTCTCACTATGGCCCATGTTGGGCTGCGTAGGTAAATGCGTCTCCATCCCGCGCCCTTCGCCATCTCCGCAATTCGGTGCAGCGATTGGAATGGACCTTACCAAATGAATGATCTTATGGTATGATGATAGTAGTTGTTTAAGCAACTACTAATCTATGGGATCGTGACAAGGAGACGCGATGGCCGATGCAATCGAGCAACTACAGGCGCTAGGGTTTGGCGAGTATGAGGCCAGGGCCTATCAGGCCCTGCTCCAGCACCATCCGGTCAGCGGCTATGAGCTGGCGAAGGTCTCCGGCATCCCGCGCGCCAATATCTATCTGGTCTTGCAGAAGCTGGAGGAGCGCGGGGCGGTCGTGCGGCTGCCCGCCGATGACGGCACGCGCTATGCCCCGGTGGCGCCGGATGAGCTGCTGGATGCGATGGCGCGGCGCTTTGAGCAGACTGTGGAGACGGCCAAGCAGACGCTCCAGAGCTTGAGCCGTCCCGCGGCGGATGAGTACGTATGGCATATCCAGGGGTACAGCAACCTGCTCGCCCACGCGCGCGCCGTCATCCAGGAGGCGACCGCTCGATTGTTGGTCGCGGTATGGCCGGATGAGGCGCGGCTGCTGGCCGGCGATTTTACCGAGGCCGAGGGCCGCGCCGTCGAGATCACAACCTTGTGTATGGCGGCTTGTCCGGCGGAATGTGGCGGTTGTCGCGGCCGGATTTTCCGCAATAGGGTGGTGGATACGCAGGAGACGCGCTGGCTCCTGCTCGTTCCCGATGAGGAGAGTGTGCTGGTCGGCGAGATTGCCGCTGACGGCGCGGCGTCAACGGTGCGGTCCCGCCAACGGTTGTTGGTGAGCCTGACTGCCTGGTTTGTGCGGCATAGCCTGGCCCTGGCTGCGCTGGTGCAGGAGATCAGCGAACAAGTGGAGGGGCGTCTGACGCCGCAGACGCAGGCGGCGCTGGCTGCTGCCAGACCGGCTGGCTCACGCAACTG
>DATLZJ010000116.1:0-3154 GCA_035574055.1 Caldilineaceae bacterium | reverse complement strand
GCGGCGGGCGGGCTTCTTTGGACTGGTCGGCAATTGGGTCATCCACTGGGCGCACACGCCCCGGCAACTGCTGGCGCTGATCATCGTGGCGTCGGGGCTGCTGTCGGCGGTCTTTCTCAACGATACGATTGTGCTGGTCTTTACGCCGCTGGTGCTCGACATCTGCGCGATGGTGGGCCGGCGGCCCATTCCCTATCTGGTGGCGCTGGTCACGGCAGCCAACATCGGCTCGGCGGGAACCATCACCGGCAATCCCCAGAACATGATCATCGGCGTCGCGTCCGGCATTCCTTTTGCTCAATTCACCCTGCTGCTGGGGCCGGCGGCGCTGGCCGGGCTGGGCATCATCTGGCTGGTGATCGTGCTCGTCTATCGGAAAGAGTTTGGCCCGCTGCGGCTCGACAAGACCCCGGCGGTTCAACCCAAGACCGAGCGCCGGCTGCTGCGCAAGAGCCTGGCCGCAAGCGGGTTGATGGTGGTCGGGCTGGTCATGGGCATGCCGATTCCCCTGGCCGCGCTGGCCGCCGCCGCCGTCCTGCTGATCAGCCGGCGCATCGAGCCGGAGATGGTCTTTCGCGAGGTAGATCTGTCGCTGCTGGTCTTTTTCTCCGGGCTGTTTATCGTCACCGGCGCGCTGGAGAGCCTGGGGGTGAGCGAGCGGCTCTTTGGGCTGCTCCGGCCCATTGCCGAGCAGGGCACGCCGGCGCTGGCTGCCGCCGGCGTCGTGCTCAGCAACCTGATCTCCAACGTGCCGGCGGTCCTGCTCTTTCGTCCCTTTGTCCCGAATTTCCCCAACCCGCCCCAGGCCTGGCTGACGCTGGCGATGGCGACCACCTTTGCGGGTAACTTGACCCTGCTCGGCTCGGTCGCCAACCTGATCGTGGCCGAGATTGCCGGACGGCGGCATGTCTATTTGAACTTTGGCGAATACTTGCGCGCCGGGGTCCCCATCACCCTCCTCAGCCTGGCCGTAGGCGTCGCCTGGCTGGCGTGGCTCTTTGCCTAGAACACACCTCCTCTTCGCCGCCGGTTTGCTGCCGGTTCTCCGCCGGCTGCCCTCCGCGATTGGCGGCTGGTTTTTCTGACTTGACAGCAACGATAGTTGTACGTAAGCTATGCGCCACGGCAACGTCGGCCTCTGTGTGACCCATCTGCTACCGGGTCCGGTTCTGTTCCTCGGAGGAGACGACCCCACCATGCGCGTACTCTTTGTCGAAAAGCAGATTGACTACGAGCCGCAAGGCATCATGCAGCTCTCATCCGTGCTCAAGGAAGCCGGCCATGAGGTGGGCATCGCCATTGCTGCTCAGGAGGATCCGGTCCAGGTCGCCAAGGAGTTTGAGCCGGATATCCTTGGCTATAGTGTCATGACAGGCTCGCAGCGCTACTACTTCGACCTCAATCTGCGCATTCGCGAGGCGCTCAACGGCCATCCTGTTGTATCCGTCTTCGGCGGGCCTCATCCTACCTTCTTCCCGGAGATGATCGAAGAGCGGGGGGTGGATGGGCTGTGTGTGGGCGAGGGTGAGGGACCGCTGGTGGACCTAGCCAACTCGCTAGAGAACGGTGGTCTCAAGCCGGACATTCCCAATTGGTGGTTCAAAATTGACGACGAGATCGTCCGCAATCCCGTGCGGCCATTGGTGCGCGACCTGGGGTCGCTGCCCCACCCCGACCGCGAGCTGATCTACAGCAAACATGCCTACAGCCGTGATACGCCCATCAAGCGCTTCATGGGGTCGCGCGGCTGCCCCTACCAATGCACCTACTGCTTCAATCACGCCTATTATCAGATCTACAAGCGTGAGCGACGGGGCAACCAGCGCCCGGTGGACAGGATCATTGACGAGGTTCAGTGGGTGCGCTCCCGCTGGCCGCTGGAATATGTCTTCTTCATTGATGACTTATTCATCATCTTCGACGACTGGCTGGAGGAGTTTGCCGACAAATGGCCCAAGCAGGTGGGGCTGCCCTTCTTCTGCAACGTGCGGGCCGATCTGCTGGTGCGCGGGCCGCACAAGGTGGACCTGCTGGCCAAGGCCGGCGCGTTTACCGTGAGCATGGGCATCGAAGCCGCCAATGACCGCATCCGCACCGAGCTGCTCAAGCGCCACATGACCCGCGAGCAGATCATCCAAGCCGGCAACCTGATCCGCAGCGCCGGCATCAACGTCACCGCCACCAACATTCTGGGGCTGCCCTCCGGCACTTTGGAAGACGACCTGGACACCATGCGCCTCAACGCCGCGGCGCGCATCTCCTACGCCCAGGCCTTTATCTTCCAACCCTACCCCGGCACCGAGCTAGGGCAGTACACGATGCAGGGGGATTTTGTCGCCGACTCCTTCGACTTCGACGACATCTCTTCGATTGCCTGGGAGCGTTCGACGTTGACCTTCCCAGGCGATGAGAAGCGCCAGATCGAGCACTTGCAGCGCTGGTTCGCCATTGGCGTCGAGTACCCGTGGCTGGAGCCGGTGATCCGCCGTCTGATCAAGGCGCCCCATAACAAGTTTGTGGACACGCTCTATTGGTATATTCACAAGTTGTTCAAGGGCATCATCCTGAACCGCCGCGTCCACCCCATCAAGTCCAACCCGCGCGCCCTGTTCAACGCGGCGGTCCAGTTCTTGAAGATGGACGCTTAAGTTCTTCGATGCAACCTGATCGGGCAGATGTAGGGTTCACCAACATCTGCCCGATCAAATCAACGTGCGCATCCGCAGGATCGTCCCGCCCAGGCCCTCCAGCGCCTGGGCGATCTGTGGTTTTCCCTCGCGACGTAGCTGCTCCACCGAAGCGTTGAGCACGCCAAAGAAGACGCCGTCGAACCTGGGCAAGTTATAGGAGATCAGGCGCGTCAGCTCTTCCTCGTTGGGCGCTTTGAGCAGGGAGCGGATCAACGCCAACGCTTCCTCATTGGTCATGGCTCCTCCTGGGATGATCCCCGTAAGTCATCCATCCTGCTTGGGTCGCATCATCTGGCTGAATAGCCGGCCAATTGTAAGTGCGCGATTTGTAGGTGCGCTATCCTAGCGCACGCTCTGGTCTGGTACGCGTGTGCGCTATGCTAACGCGCCTACGGGCTGGATAGGGCGCTTATTTTGCGTGGCTTCCATATCCGGCTGGATAACCAAAGACCGGCCAGCGCAAG
>DATLZJ010000115.1:0-4359 GCA_035574055.1 Caldilineaceae bacterium | reverse complement strand
CGCCCGTGGCGGGTTCGACCGTGCAGGTGGTATAGAGAATGGGATCCCCTTGGGCCAGCGCGGCGGCATAGGCGGCCTCGTCGGCGAAACAGCCCTGCATCTCGCTCAGACGGCGTTGGGTCTCGCGGCCCTCGGTCAGTGTGCCTGCCTGCGGGTCGAAACGGGTAAGTAGCTGGGCAATCTCAAGGCGCATAGGTTGGCGGCTCTGGGGTAGGCTGATTATCGCTGACTACCACAAGACAATATAACAATTATCAACCTGTGTCAAGCCCCATTTTTCGATTTCTACCAGAATATAACAAAATATAACACCTATCTATTGACAGAAGCCCGTTCTGGCCGTACACTCAGAGCATCGACGCGCATCCAATAGGCGCTCTTCGGCAGCGGCTCCGGTTTGTATTCTCGTTGCATCGCCCTGTATGATTGCTACAGCGCTGGCTCTGCGGAAACCATCATCTTCTTTCATATCATGTGCTCGCGTTCTCGTTCTTTTGTTAGATTTCCATCGCTGCGCGCGGCGAAGCAGCGGCTTGTAAAGGCAGAGAGGAAATTCATGTGTTAGCAGAAAGGCGACGCCAGCTAATCTCACAGCGGATTCAAGAACAAGGCTCGGTGGCGACAGACGAGTTGGCAGCCGACTTTTCCGTGTCGCACATGACCATTTGGCGTGACCTCACCGCGCTGGAGAATATCGGCTCTGTTCGGCGAGTGCGCGGGGGAGCAGTCCGGGTTGAGCAGGAAACGGCGCCAGAACCCTTCTTCAGCGCCAAGCGCGCCCTTCATTCGGCAGAGAAAGAAGCCATTGCCCGCTATGCCGCGCGCACCTTCGTGCATGACAACGACATCATCATTCTAGAGGCCGGCACCACCGTCTCCGCCATGGTCAAGCACCTGGATCAGCGCAACCTCACCCTCATCACCAATGGCCTCGCGACCCTCTCTGAGGCCGCGCCCTCGGTGCCAGACTTGACTGTAATCGGTTGCGGCGGAATCCTGCGCGATGTCTCTTATACCTTTGTTGGCCCGCAGGCCGAGCAATTTTTCCGCACGCTGCGCGCGGGCGTCCTCTTTTTGGGGGCCACCGGCCTGGCCTTCCCTGAAGGGATCACGGATCCGAATCCCCTGGAGATTCAGGTGAAGCAGGCCATGGCCGCCAGTGCAGAGCGGGTCGTGCTGCTGCTCGACAGCAGCAAGTTTGGCGTGCGCTCGCTCTTGCCGATTCTCCCACTGGAGCGCATTTCGGTCGTGGTGACGGATGCTGCGGCCCCGGCTGCCGATGTGGAACGGCTGCGGGCGCAGGGCATCGAAGTCCACTTTGCCACGTAATTTGGGCGGCGAGGGAACCCGCCGCCCCCGGCGCACAAACTAGCCACCTGACCAGTGAAAAACCTGCTCCGCCGGATGGGGCAGCCAGGCAGAAAGGCGCATATGGTGGGGGCTGGATGCAATCGTCCGCCCGAACCACCATCTCCCTTTTCTATCCTAGGAGGCGCCACCCATGGAAGAGCTTGTCCAGAAGCTAAAAGAGTCCGTTGTTGCCGGCGACCATCAACAGGCCGCCGCCCTGACCGGCCAGTGGCTCGCGGCGGGAGGCGACCCGGCGCGCATCCTCAACGAGGGCTTGATCGCCGGCATGAGCGAAGTGGGCGAGTTGTTCAAGTGTGGCGAGTATTTTGTGCCGGAGATGTTGGTTGCGGCCCGCGCCATGAAGCGCGCGCTAGCCGTCCTCCGCCCGAAATTGGTCGAGACCGGCGCCCAGCCCATCGGCACCATCGTGCTGGGCACGGTGAGCGGCGATATCCACGACATCGGCAAGAACCTGGCGGGGATGGTCCTGGAGGGCGCAGGGCTGCGCGTGGTGGACCTGGGGGTGAATGTGACCGCCGGCCAGTTTGTCGCCGCGGTCAAGGAACACCGCGCCGAGCTGCTGGGCCTGTCGGCGCTGTTGACCACCACTATGACCTATACCGGCGAGGTGATCCGCGCCCTGGAGGCTGCCGGCCTGCGCGACCAGGTCAAGGTCATCGTCGGCGGCGCGCCGGTTACCGAAGAGTGGTCGCGCCGCATCGGCGCAGACGCCGTCGCCCTGGACGCAGCCAGCGGGGCCGAACAGTGCAAGGCGCTGCTGCGCCGCTAGGGGCCGCGCCATGAACAACCGGGCACGCTTTCTCGCCACCATGCACTACCAGCCCCGTGACCGCACGCCGATCACCGACTTTGGGTTTTGGCAAGAGACCTTCCCCATCTGGCATCGCCAGGGGCTGCCCCGCTCCGTCCATTTCAGCTACGCCAGCTCCAACCATGTGGAGTACTTCGGCATGGACTTTGGGCTGGACGCCGTCTCCCGCGCCACCGGTCTGCGGGTCGGCCTGACGCCCGCCTTCCGGCTCAAGGTGCTGGAGGACCGCGGGGAGTATGAGGTCCGGCAACAGGCCGACGGGGTGCGCGTCCTGCGCCGCAAGTTCATGAGTTCGATCCCCCAACACCAGGGGCGGCTGCTCACCGACCGCGCCAGTTGGGAAAAGCACTACAAGCCCCGCCTCGACCCTGACCACCCACAACGCTTGCCCAAGGACTGGAACGAGCGGGTCGCAGCCTGGCAGGACCCCCAGCGCGCCGAGATCGTCGTCCTGCCGGGCGGCAGCCTCTATGGCTGGCTGCGCAACTGGATGGGCGTTGAAAATATCTCCTATTTGGTCTACGACGACCCGGCCTGGTTCGAGGAGATGGTCACAACCGTGGCGGACTGCATCCTCGGCGCCTTGCGCCGCGCCCTGGCGTCGGGCGTCCAGTTCGACGCCTGCGGCATGTGGGAGGATATGGCCTACAACGCCGGCCCGCTGCTCAGCCCGCGCCACTTCAAACGCTATCTGCTTCCCCACTACCGGCGCATCGTTGACCTGCTGCACCGGCACGGGGTGGATGTGGTCTGGGTGGACTGCGACGGCAATATCGAGAAACTCATCCCGCTTTGGCTGGAGGCCGGCGTCAACTGTATGTTCCCGCTGGAGGTAGGCTCTTGGAGAGCCGACCCGGTGCAGTACCGGCGGCAGTATGGCAAGGATTTGCTGATGATGGGCGGCTTTGACAAGCATATCCTGCAAGGCTCCAAAGCAGCCATCGAGCAGGAGGTGCATCGCCTGGCGCCGCTGGTGGAAGAAGGAGGCTACATCGGCTTTTGCGACCATCGGGTGCCGCCCGATGTGCCGCTGGAAAACTATCTCTTCTTCCTGGAGCGCATTCGCGATGTCTGGGCGCATGGCGTGAACTTGCGGCCCATGGCGCACCCACAGCCGCGGCGAAGGCTGCGCCGCTGGTCTTCGGCAAGCGACGCCGGCCAACCCTGACATAGCCGACTGCGAAAGCTACCAACTACGAACGATATCTGCTGCGAAAGATACCTACCGTGAACGAGACCGCCAAAGAACCCATGACGCCGCGGGAGCGCTGGCTGGCCGTGCTCCAGCGTGAATCGCCGGACCGGATGCCCATGGACTACTGGGCGACCCAAGAAGCGACACGCCGCCTGCTCAAACATCTGGGCTGCGCCACGGTCTGGCAGATGTACAAACGTCTGCACATTGACCGGGTAGTGACGCTCCGGCCCAAATATGCCGGCCCGCGCCTGAGGCCCGGCTATGATATCTATGGCCGCCGCCACAAGAACATCACCTACAGCGGCGGGGCCGGCGTCTATCGAGAGTGCGTCCATCACCCGCTGGCCGCGTACAACACCATCGCCGAGATCGAGCGCAACTACACCTGGCCCACCGCGGACTGGTTCGACTACTCGGAGATCCCGCAGCAGGCCAAGCGCCGCCCAGACTATCCCCTCCAGGGCGGCGGCTCCGAACCCTTCCTGATCTATAAAGACCTGCGCGGGATGGAGCAGGCGTACATGGACATGGTGATCAACCCGGAACTGGTCCATTACTGCCTGGATAAGCTCTTTGACTTTTGCTACCAGAATACACTGCGCATCTACGAGCAGGCGCCCGGCCAGGTCATGCTCTCCTACATTGCGGAGGATTTCGGGGGACAGGATACGCTGCTCTTCTCCGCCGCCATGATCCGCGAGTTCTTCATTCCCCGCATGAAGCGCATGATGGACCTGGCCCATTCTGCCGGCGTCTATGTTTTCTTCCACAGCGACGGCGCCATCCGCTCGATCTTGCCCGACATGATTGCCGCGGGCATTGACGTGCTCAACCCCATCCAGTGGCGCTGCAAAGGGATGGAGCGGGAGGCGCTCAAGCGCGATTTTGGCGACCAAGTCATCTTCCACGGCGGCATGGACAACCAGCAGACGCTTCCCTTCGGCACGGTCGAAGAGGTGCGCCAGGAGGTGATAGACAA
>DATLZJ010000114.1:0-10664 GCA_035574055.1 Caldilineaceae bacterium | reverse complement strand
GATTGGGCGGATCGCCGCGCGGCTGGTGGCCGAGGGTGAATGGCGCTATGACATTCCCGCCGAAGTCTTTCGAGCCGTTCACGCCCCCGCAACGACTCCTGCATAACCGTTCTGCGGGCACACAAAACAGCAACTGAAAGCAAACCACAAGTCAGCAAGGAGTCCTGTATGATCTCGGTGCTCTGTTACGGCGATTCGAATACATGGGGCTACGACCCGGCAACCCTGGACCGCTTCCCGCGCGAGGTGCGCTGGACCGGCGTGCTGCGCCGCGAGCTAGGCGACGGCTACCTGGTGATCGAGGAGGGGCTGAATGGGCGGACGACAGTCTGGGATGACCCCATCGAGGGCTACAAGAACGGCAAAGAATACCTGATCCCCTGCCTGGAGACCCACCGCCCGGTAGACCTGGCGATCATCATGCTGGGCACCAACGACCTGAAGATGCGCTTTTCAGTCTCGGCCTACGATATTGCCAACGGCGCCGGCGTGCTGGTGGACATTGTGCAGAAGAGCGCCGCAGGCCCCAATGGGCGCGCGCCCCAGGTGCTGCTGATCGCGCCGCCTCGTCTGGCGACCTTGACCGGCTACTTTGCCGATATGTTTGAGGGCGCGCCCGCCAAGGCCCTGCGCTTTGCCGCGGAATATGGCCGGGTGGCCCAGGAAAAGGGCTGTCACTTCCTGGACGCCGGCTCGATCATCGTCTCCAGCGACCTGGACGGCATCCACTTCGAGGCCGCTGAGCACGCCAAGCTGGGCCAGGCCGTGGCGCAAGCTGTGCGCCGCATCATGGGGTGACTGCGGCAGCAGGAGGGGCCGCGGCAGGGGTGTGGTAGCGGTGTACCTGGATGGGGCCGGCTGTCGTATGCTCCACCTGCTCGAAGCGGCGCGCCAGCGCCTGGGGGATCAGCCCATCCGGGTCGGTGTACCAGGTATGGGCGTAGACCAGCCAGACCTGCGACCGCCCCTCCACCAGCGCGTCCAGCGCGGGCAGCGCCGCCTCACTCATGCGCGGCGCCACACGGTCCCAGGTAAACAGTTCCGCCGGTACGCCATGACGGTCCAAGGGGAGCGTCCGGTCGGGCAGATAGTAGTCAAAGGGGAGTTGGCTCCAAGGGGCGTTGAAGAGCACCAGGTCTCCCGGCTGCGCCTTCGCCGCCACCGTCGCCGCGGCCAGGTCCCACGGCTCCTTCTCAAAGCGAGCAAAGTAGCCGTATAACCCCAGCGCCCACAACAGGGCCAGCGTCGCGCCGGCCAGCGCCGCGAGCCGCCGGCTGGCTGGTCGCGGCATCCGCGCCGGCAGACGCCCCTCCAGCAGCGCCCACCACCCCACCGCGGCCAGCAGATAGAGCGGCAGGCTTGCCCAGATCAGGCTCGGCGGGTGGAAGATGGGCCGGCGCAGGCTGACCGCCAGCTCAACAAGAGGCGGGACCATTGCCAGGGAGAGCAGCAGCCAAAGCCGGTCTGCTTGCTGCCGCCAGCGCCAAGCGCCCAGCGCCGCCAACGCCAGCAGCAGCCCTACCCCCACCGCACCCGGCCCTGTCCACTCTGGCAGATCGCCAACGGCGAAGAGCCGGAACAGGAAATAGACCCCTTTCGCGCCAGGAGCTTGCACCCAGAACTCTCGGTCTACTACCTGCGCCTGGTGGAGAAAGCTCCCTGCCCACGGCGCCCACAGCAGCAATGCCATCGCCTGGGCGGCCAACCACCGGCGCCCGAACCCTGGCCGGCGGAGGCCGGGAAGGGTCTGCCAGGCAGGCCGTGCGCGGCCCATGAACCAGGGGACGCCGACGCCGCCATTGAGCGCCAGCGGCAGCAGCACGGCCGCGGCGTTATGGCTCCACATAGCAGCGCTTTGGGCGACGACCAGCCCCAGCCATAGCCGCAGGGGGGGACGCCGGGCCGGCTCGCTCCGCTCGCAGAGCATAGCAACGGTCGCATAGAGCGCCCCCGCCGCTGCCAGCAGCAGCAGCGCGTACATGCGCGCCTCCTGGGCGTAACGCACATGGAAGGGCGCAACGGCGAGGGTCAGCCCCGCGACCAGGGCCACCTTCGGGCCGGCCAGCCGCCGCGCCGCGCCGTAGAACAGCGGAATCGCCAGCGTCGCCGCCAGCGCCGAGAACGACCGCGCCGCAGCCTCGCCGTCGCCGAAGAGCGCCATCCAACCGTGTAGCAGGGCATAGTAGAGCGGCGGGTGGTGGTCAATCCGCGCCAGCAACTCCCACAGCGCCGGCAGCGGGTATTGGGCGGCGCGCACGCTGAAGGCTTCATCCATCCAGAGACTTTTATCAGCCAATGCCGCCAAGCGCAGCCCGCCGCCAAGGAGCATGAGGCCAAGCCCGGCCACAAACCAATGTGCCCGAAGCCAATGTGCCCGGCGTGCAGCCTGCGCTTGGTGAACGCCAGACTGTGCGGCGCTCCTATCCAGGGGTGACGCTTTCATAACGTGCGTTTCATGCAAAACCGTGCGCTAGGTAGAACTTTAAGAACGTAGGCGACACACAACTGTAGGGGCAGCATCCTGCCGCACAAGCGTGTCAGGCGAGAGCGTGCGCTAAGGATAGCGCACCTACGGGAGAGCAATGATGCTGATCAGGATAGGACAACAGACTTTCCTAGAAAGCGCCCATAAGGCTCTGCCGCCGCAGCGAGCGCCTGTTGCTCGTCCTGGCTCAGTGTCATAAATGGAGAGGCGGTGACCACTACAGCGTTCTTCTTGTGCGCGCGTTGCCAGGTCCCTACCACCCGGCCGCCGATGACGATCAGGGGACGAAAGACGCCATTGCTGCCGGGGGCGACTTGCTGGGCGTGCCGGGGATCGAGCACGGCGCTGCGCTCTCGGTAGCCCAGCAAGTATTCATCAAAGGCGGGCAAGAGATAGGCGCGAGGCGCAGGCTCAATCGTCGCTGGCGTCGCTTGGGACATCCAATAGACCTGGCCGTTGGCCTCTACTTTAGTAAGCTGGGAAGCCACACTCTCAAGACCGGCCCTGGCATCGCCCATGGTCAGCCCCGACCACCAGACAAAGTCCTGCAAAGTAGCCGGGCCATGACCGGTGAAGTAGCGTTGCGCCAGCTCGGCCAGCGCCTCGTCCCGCGCCAGGCGCCTCTGGTGGGGCGCCCACTCGTCGAGCAGCACAAAGGTCGGCTGCTTACCCTGGTGTGGGCCGAAGCAGACCAGCCCCCGCTGGGCAAGCTGCCAGAGGATATGGTAGCCGCGCTGGCCGGCAGTCGAGATGCCGGCGGCCTCCAGCAAGCGGTAGACCTCGTCCCGCGGCAACTGTTGCCCACCCTCAAGCGCCTTGACCAACAGCGCCTCGCTGCGGGCCAGCGTGGCATCGTCCAGGTCAAGCTGTTGGCGGCGGCGCGCGCTGGCGGCCAGAACGCGCGGCGTCAACAGCGCCAGCATCCAGCCGGCATCCTCGGCGGCCACCATGTGGATCGTGCCGCGCATCGGCCAGGTGCGCAGGATGCGTCGCTCGGCAATCGCTCGCTCGACAGCGGCCTCGGTCGCGCCCGGCAGGCGCACCCCTACGGCCCAGAGCGAGCTGGCGTAGTCCTGGGACTGGACTGCGCCGAGCCGGCTCACCACCTCGCCCGGCTGGCTGCATTGCGAAGACGCGACCTGCTGGCTGGCTAAACGAGCCTGAGCAATATATTCTGGAGTCATCGGTAGAGACAGCCCTCCTTCACTGGCACAGCCGTGACAACCAACAATAACCAACAATACCGCGCGCAAGGCGTTGGAGCCAAACAATAGAGCCAGAGAACGACCCTAGAACCAGAGAACGGCCGTGAGCAATTAGAGAGAAGCGGGCCACTCATGTTATACTAGGGAGCCGAGGACGCGGCAAAGCCGCGTCCCTGCCATGTTCATATGGGGTAACTAGCGGGGCAGCTAGGAAGTGGAGAGGCAGGAGCAAGCCGTTGCTGCGCAGACTTTTTGGCAGGCAAGAGACTAAAAGCCAGGATGACCTGAAGCTCGAAGAGAGCTTGCAAAAGACCCGTTCCGGCTGGATGGGGCGGATCAGCGCCCTGTTTCAAGAAAACGAGATCACCGATGCGCTCTGGGATGAGCTGGAAGAGACGCTGATTGCCGGCGATGTGGGCATGAATGTGACTCTCGAACTGGTGGAGCGCACCCGCCAGCGCGTCGAGCGGGAGAATATCAAGGCGACGCGGGACGCCTATCTGGTCCTCAAGCAGGAAATGGTGCGGCTGCTTGCCGCCGACGAGCCATTGCACATTGAAGAGCCGCGTCTGCTGACGGTGGTCATGGTCGTGGGGGTGAACGGCTCCGGCAAGACGACGACCATCGGTAAGATGGCCTACTACTACAAGAACCGCGGTCGCCGGGTGCTGATTGCCGCGGCGGACACCTTTCGGGCGGCAGCCATTGACCAGCTCAAGGTGTGGGGCCAGCGCGCCGGGGTGGAGGTCATCGCCCATGAGCCGGGCGCAGACCCAGGCGCAGTGGTCTTTGACGCCATCCGCGCCAGCCAGGAGAGCCGGCAGGCCGACCTTCTGATCGTGGACACGGCGGGCAGGCTCCAGACCAAGTTCAACCTGATGAAAGAGCTGGAAAAAATCGGGCGGGTAGCGGCCAAGCAGGTCCACCGCGCGCCTCATGAGGTCCTCTTGGTCCTCGACGCCTCGACCGGCCAGAACGCCATCTCGCAAGCCAAGCATTTCAAGGAGAGCGCCGGCGTGACCGGCATTGTGCTGACCAAGCTGGACGGCACCAGCAAGGGAGGCGTGGTGCTCAACATTAAGCGGGAGCTTGGGGTGCCCGTGCGTTTTGTAGGCACGGGTGAAAAGCTGGACGATTTTGCCTATTTTGACCCAGTGGCCTTTGTAGAAGGCCTGTTGGGCGACTAAATGCGCGACCTCATGCAAGAGCCGCGCAGGAAATGAAAGGAACAGACCATGAGTGAGCTTGAAAATCGCTTGGCGAACATCGCCCGGCAAATTGAAACGATCCGGAGGCGTCTTTGACGTCCCAGGCAAAGCCCAACGAGTCGCCGCGCTAGAGGAGGAGACGGCCGCGCCGGACTTTTGGAATGACCCGCAGCTTGCCCAACAGAAGATGCAGGAGCTAAGCGCCCTGCGGACAATGGTCGAGCAGTGGGAGTCGCTCCACCACCGCGCCCAAGACGCGTTGGAGCTGGCGCAAATGGCCGACGACGACCCCGGCCTGCTTACCGAGCTGGAGCAGGAGGCGGAGGCGCTTGAAGAAGAATACAGCCGCCATGAGTTTGCGTTAGCATTGGGCGGCCCCCACGACGCCGGCCCAGCCTACATCAGCATCCATGCTGGCGCCGGAGGCACCGAGGCCCAAGATTGGGCGCAGATGCTCCTGCGCATGTATCTGCGCTGGGCCGAACGCCGCGGCTATAAGGCGACCATTACCGATATGACCGAGGGCGAAGAGGCCGGCATCAAGAGCGTCACCGTCGAGGTGGACGGGCCATATGCCTATGGCTATCTGAAGGCGGAAAAGGGCACCCACCGGCTGGTCCGCCTCAGCCCCTTCGACGCGAACAACCGGCGCCATACCAGCTTCGCCAAGGTCGAGGTAATGCCGGTGCTGGATGAGGACATCGAGGTCGAGATCAACCCCAAAGACATTGAGATCGAGGTTTACCTCAGCGGCGGCGCCGGCGGCCAGAATGTGCAGAAAAACGCCACTGCGGTGCGCATTCGCCACCTGCCCACCGGCATCGTCGTCACCTGCCAGAACGAGCGCAGCCAAACCCAGAACCGGGAGTCGGCCATGCGTGTGCTGCGCGGCAAGCTCTACGAGTTGGAGCAGGAACGACTGGCCGAAGAAAAGGCCAAGCTCAAGGGCGAAAATGTGCAGGCCAACTTTGGCAGCCAAATCCGCAGCTATGTCCTTCACCCTTACCAGTTGGTCAAAGACCTGCGCACCGATGTGGAAACAGGCAATACGACGGCAGTCCTAGATGGTGAGATTGACCAGTTCATCGAAGCCTGGCTCAAGCAACAAGTAGGGACGACCCAGGTAGATTAACCGCTCAATCGCAGCGCCGATCGCAGCTCGACGCGAGATGTGTCACTTTTGTGGCGCTGCTGGCAACGGCAGCGCCACCCCCTCCACCGCCGTCTGTGCTTGAATCGGACCATGCAGCACAGACGCAGGGAAAACCCAGGGCGCGGATCACAACAGGATAGGCCGAGACAAGCCAGCCGGTGGGTTCCCCTCGGCCACGTTACCCTCGACCCCTCGACCGTGGACGGGCCGGACGGCCGTCGCGGTCACGCGCAGATGGCGGCCGCGCTCGGCCGGCTCCCACTCCCTGAGCAGACACAGACGCAAGTCCAACAGGCCGTGAGCAGCCACCTCGCCGCGCTTCGCCAGGCCGACCGGCCGGTTCGTGTCACCGTCTGGCTGTCCCCCCGCTCGCGCGCCGGACAGGCGAGGCGGCGGCGCCTGGTTGGGGACTGTTCACAGTGGCGCGGGAGGTAGAGGACGAAGGCGAGCAGCCGTTGCTGGTCATCGAGCTATTTCTCTACCCGGCAGGCCGCCCATCTGAGGAACATCCCTAAGGGCAAGGCTTATACCTGCCCGCTGAATGCATCCGCAAGGGAGTGCTCCTATGCATCAAAGGCATCGCCAACACATGCCAGGACCTGTGCACGCGACCAGCGTTGCCCCTCCTGCCAGGCGCGGGCAAAGAGGTCGGGCGGCGCCTGCGCACGCACGGCGGCTAGGGTGGCCGCATACTCATGGTGGTCAAACGGACGCTGTAGCAGCCCCAGCGCCTGTAACATCCCATCTACGGCGGCCAGCATATGGCCTTCCACTTCACCCAGGAGGTCAACGGCGGTGAAACCAACTCCATGGTCTATCTCTATTGCGCCGGCCCCCTGGCCGAGTGTGGCGATGGCGACAGCGGCAAGTGGAAGGGAATCTCCGCCTTCTACGGCGTCACCTACTACAATACCCGCTGTTGGTACGACGACCAGGACGGCGTGTATGAGCCGACGCCGATCTTCCATGTGATTCAACGGGCCGTGCGCGTGGTCTACTTCACCCAGCCGTAAGTGAATCGGTCGCCAACGGCGACGCCATCGCCTTCCAGCATCCAGGGAAGCGCATCGGGCGCTCCCTGGATGCTGCTCCTGGGCCAAACTTCATCTGTGGAAGGTTAGACAAATGAGCCGATCTATGATAGACTATCCAGACTGCTCTGGGGATGGTCTGAATGGTTCCGGCCCTGGAGTCGAATCGGGAGAGGTCGCATAGTCCGGTCGAGTGCGCTCGTCTCGAAAACGAGTAGGGTTCACGCCCTCGAGGGTTCAAATCCCTCCCTCTCCGCCTCCAGAAGCGTCTCAGCCACCAAGGGCCGAGGCGCTTTTTTGCATCCTGCGCTGTCCATTCCAAGCTGACTCTCCAATCCAACGATTCCAATCCAAAATGGGGTGGCGCTCACGTTACCATTGGCAGAGTTCTGCATACTTAGAATGGCAAACCGTTTCCCCTCGAAGTCAGCGCGACCATTCAAAGGAGGGTACTAATGGACCGAGTGTACGTCATGCAGCTTGTCCGGTCGTACCAGGTGGGAGAAATTTCGCGGCGGACGTTCCTGGCCCGCGCGACCGCCGCCTTGGGCAGCGCCGCAGCTGCGAACCTGCTGCTGGCAGCCTGCCAACCCATTCAGCCGGTGACGCCGCCGCCGGTTGTCGCCGAGCCGGCGGAGACCGGCACGCCCATGCCGGAGGCTGAGCCGGTGGAAGGCCTCACCACCGGCGTTGTCGAGTATCCCGACGCCGACGGCGAGACCTTGATGGGCTACCTGGCCCGGCCCGAGTCAGGCGAGCCTGCACCTGCGGTCATTGTTGTGCAGGAGTGGTGGGGGGTGGATGCCCATATCCGCGATGTCACCAACCGGCTGGCCCAAGAGGGCTTCGTCGCGCTGGCCCCAGACCTCTATCACGGCGTGGTCACGACCGAGCCGGATGAGGCGCGCAAGCTGGTCATGGAATTGGATATGGAGGAAGCAGTCCGCGAGATTCAGCAGGCTGTCGCCTTTCTCCTTGACCAGGAGTATGTCGCCGGCAACCAGGTCGGCATTGTGGGCTTCTGCATGGGCGGACGGCTCAGTTTGATGACCGCCCTGGCAGAGGAGCGGCTGGGCGCAGCCGTCGCCTTCTATGGCTCCCCCGTGACGCCGGAAGAGGCGGCCAATTTCAAAGCGCCGGTCCTGGGCCTCTATGGCGCGGCTGATTCGGGGATTCCGGTGGAGAGCGTGGAGGCGATGGAGGAAGGGCTAAACGCCGCAGGCATTGAGAACGAGATCGTGATCTATGAAGGCGCAGAGCACGCCTTCTTCAATGACACGCGTCCGAGTTACAACGCCGACGCGGCCGCCGACGCCTGGCCGCGGATGCTGGAGTGGTTCCGCGCCCATCTGACCAGCTAAGGCTAGACTTGCCGGGCCGGCGTCTCTTGCATCGTTGCGCACACATCATTGGCCTCACAGATGATCTTGAAAACGATCCTGCCGGCCCGGCGTCCGCCCTCCGTTTGACGGACGCCCCAGGCGATGATATACTTGCAGCCGCTCATCATCACCTTCTGCGTTAGTTCCTCACCATCAAGGGCCTCCATCAACCACGGAGCGGGGTGTGTACTGTCGGAAATACCTGGCTGTGATGGTTTGCTGGGCTGCCTCCGTTTTGCTTGTGGCCTGTGCGCGTGCGGCAGCGGATCCGCCCTCCGTCCCCACATCTGTGCCCATTACATCTGTGCCCCTTGAGGTACAGGTGCCTGTCACCGTTGAAGTCACGCGCATCGTCACCCAACCCCTGATTATCCAGCCCACACCGGCCCCGCCCGTTCCCTGCTCACCGGCCTCCCTAGAGGCTACGCAGACCATCACCGTCGGCGCGATCCTGCCGCTCTCTCTACCCGGCGCCATGCATGCAGGCTTTCAAATGCAGACCGCGCTCTCCCTCGCCGTCAAGGAGATCAATGACCAGGGGGGAGTCGCCGGCAAGCCGCTCCAATTGGTCACCTATGATTCGGCAGGGCAGGCCGAGCGTGGAGCTGTCTTTACGGAACGCCTCATCCTACAGGACTGCGCAGCAGGGATCGTGGGCTTCATTCACAGCAATGTCGCCTTGGCCGCACTGGAAATCGCCCACCGCCTTGGCGCTCCCATGATTGTGGCCAAGGCGTCCGCAGACGCCATCACCGCCAGCGAATACCCGGAGGTCTTCCGCATCGCCGCGCCCACCAGCCTCCTCGCCCAGATGCCGGCCCAGTGGCTGGCCGAAGTCGGCGACTACAACGGCGACGGCAGCCTGCTCGCCCTCCTCATTGTGGACGGCATGGCCGACACGAGTTATGTGGACGCCATCTTGGGTCACTTTGCAGAGACCGGCATTGACGCGGCGACGCTGACCGTGGACCTGCCCTCCACTGATTTTTCGCCGGTCATCGCCCGCATCGTCGCCAGGGACCTATTGCCCGATGCCGTCTTTATCTTTGTGCGTGGGCCGGATGCGCTGACCTTCCAGGCGCAGCTCCTGAAGGCAGGCGTCGGCCCGCAGCGCTCCACCCTGATCGTCCAGCAATACACAGGGCTAGATAGCGACGCCTTCTGGCGTGCTGTGCCGGATGGCGTTGGCACGGTCGTTGCGCGGGAAGGGCCGTGGCGCCTAACGGCAAGTGAACGGGGCAAACGCTTTGCCGCGACCTACACCCAGCACACCGGCGGCTGGCCCGAAGGCTATGCCTTTGCCGCCTACGATGCAGTCTACCTGCTGGCCGATGCCATGCTGCGCGCAGGCTCGCTGCAGGGTCCGGCTCTGGTCATCGCTCTGGAAGACAGCCACCTCGAAGGCGCCGCCGGCCAATACACCTTTGCCTATTCCAGCCTCAACCCGCCGGGCGCAGGCGTTGCCTCCTATATGTGGCACCAGTGGGCTGATGTCCAAACCCTCTACCTTCAATACACCACGCCTGGGCAGCCCGCCGCGGAGCTGCCGGTGATCTGGCCGCCGCGCCACCGTACCAGCGAAGGACCGGTGGCGCGTTGAGCGCGCATTTTGCAGACTCTTAGCAAACTTTAATCTACCCTTCGGCGCGCTAACTTTGCGCTGATATTCACGCCCTATCCTGTGGCGTCATGGCCGGCCTGCATGATGCGCGCTTTTGGGCCATGCATCAAACAGCGCGCCCTGTTTGGCCTTCCTCAAGCCTTTCAGTAGAATTACCGATTGGCTCTGCTCCTGGTGCAACACCAAAGCCACCGTCTCAGCGGCAGTCGTGTACTTCCGGGCGCGGCCCTGCACACTTTTGGAAGGGAGATGCCATGATCGAAGCAAAGAACCTCACCAAGACCTACGGCAGCGTTCAGGCGCTGCGCGAGGTCTCCTTCACTATCCAGACCGGCGAAATCGTGGGCCTGCTCGGCCCCAACGGCGCTGGCAAGACCACCACCATCAAAATTCTCACCGGCTACCTACAGCCTGACGAGGGCGAGGTGCGGATTGATGGGCTGGACGTGCTGACCCAAACGCGCGAGGTGCAACAGCGCATCGGCTATCTGCCGGAAAGCGCGCCGCTCTACCCGGAGCTGACGGTGCAGCGCTACCTGCGCATGATGGCCGACCTGCGCGGCATTCCGGCAGACGAGC
>DATLZJ010000113.1:0-5468 GCA_035574055.1 Caldilineaceae bacterium | reverse complement strand
CCACCGCCTCGACATCGTTGAAGGGGAGGATCAGCGTGTCCTCGACGACGCCGGGCGACATGCCCAGGGAGAGCAGGTCGCGCTGGCCGATCCGCTCCGGCGGGCTGATCACATTCATCAGCACCGCATCATGCCAGCCATGATACGTGCCCTGGAACTTGACGATCTTGTGGCGTCCGGTGACGGCGCGGGCGAGGCGGAGCGCGGCATAGGTGGCTTCGGAGCCGGAGTTGGTGAGCAGCACGCGCTCGGCGGAGGGGACGTGGCGGCAGATGGTCTCCGCCAGTTCGATCTCGGCTTCGGTGACGCCTGCGCCGATGATATCAATCTGGGCCATGGCCGCCTGGACAGCAGCGTTGACGATGGGGTGGTTGTGGCCCAGGATGATGGGGCCAAAGGCCGCGTGGTAGTCGAGGTAATCACGCCCCTCGACATCGGTTATATACGCGCCCTGGGCGCGGTGTACCACAAAGGGCCAAGGCAGGCGACGGTTGGCCGAGTTGACGCCGCCGGGGATGACGCGGGCGGCGCGTTCGGCCAGCGCGCTGTTGGTCACGGTTTCTACAAGCATATGGCGTTCCTCCTTTCCATCTCCTACTTCCTCGCTTCCCCGCCGGAAGCCAACAGTTTGCACCCTTCTAACACCCTCTACGGCACGGGGGAGGCGGCGTCGGCGGTCTGTTGGCTGGCGTCTACGGTGGGCACGATGCCAGGCCCCGGCATGACCAGCGTCGGCACCATCCCCTCAGGTGTGAAGATGATCTTATCGGT
Source organism: Caldilineaceae bacterium (assembly GCA_035574055.1). Taxonomy (GTDB): domain Bacteria; phylum Chloroflexota; class Anaerolineae; order Caldilineales; family Caldilineaceae; genus QEUY01. The sequence continues at coordinate 4,697 of DATLZJ010000113.1, read as the reverse complement.
GGATTGGAGCGCGCTGGCGTTGGCCTCGACGATCTGGAGCTGGAGGTAGCCGGGGCTACTTGCGTAGACCTCGGCCAGGGCGCGTTGCACGGCGACTTCGGCCTTGGCCCGCTCGGCGGCGGCCAGCGCCTGGGCGGCCTGGATATCCAGGTCCATTTGAGCGGCCAGCAACTCATTCGCCTTTTCCGCCTCGATGATCGCCCGCTCGGCCTCGACGCGCGCCAGCTCGTTGGCCCGTTCGGCCTCGATCACGGCGCGCTGGGCTTCGATCTTCTGCCGCTCCAGTTCGGCCAGGATCGCCTGCTGGCGTGACTCCTCCTGGATACGGCTTTGCTGGACGCGGATTTCGCCTTCCTGACGAGCCTGCTCCGCTGCCGCCTCAGCTTCGGCCTTCAGCTTATCCTGGGCGGCCTTCTCGGTCTGGAGCCGGCTTTGCACGATTTCATCCAGCCGCGCCTGGACTTCCGGCGAGAGGATCACCTCAGGGACTGCCACGTTGTCCACGGTGAGGCCGTAGTTGTCGGCGAGCTTGTTCAACTCGTCGTCAATGCACTCGCGCAACTCATCCCGGCCCGTGCCGATCACCGCGTCGTCGAAGTTGCGGTTGCCGACACAGACCTTCATCGCCTGGCGCGCCCGGTCCTCGATGCGTACCCGCACGGCCTCGTCGTCCAGATAGAGCGTGCTGTATTCGCCCCAGAGGCTTTGGAGTATGTCTCGTTGCTCCAGGCGTGGGCGGAAAATATCGCCCGTGACCAGAAGCCCGATGCGCTGTTTATCGCGGGTGATCAGCTCCTCATCGGCAACGCTGAAGGGTACTGCCTGGCTGGAGACCCGCTGCAGCTCGACAAAGAGACCGGCATCGCTGTAGACGCCCGGCCCGACCACATTCTTGATGCGGCCGCTGACGAACTGGACGCCCACTTCGTCCTCGTCGACGCGCTCAAAGAAGTAGAAAAATTGGCTGGTGAAGCTGAAAAGAACCAAGATGACAACGAACGCCAGGATTCCAATGACGATGGCACGACCTGGAATCTTGAGGCTGCGGCTGTTCTGCATAGGCTGGTACCTTTCTCATACCGTAGAAACGAGGGTGTATCTGCCATTGTACCAGGGAGGAACGCTGGCGAAAATGCAACCCTGGCCGAAATTCGCTCAATCCGGCGCGCCGGCAGCCCTCTGGGTGCGCTCCATGCCAGCGCTGTTTCCATCGCGGCCTGCGTTTGGGCGGCTCGGCGGGCCAAGCGTACAATAAAGCTATAAGCTGAGATGGCTCAATGCCTGACGTTTGGCGGCTAAAACGCTGTCAAGAAGCTAGGCGGAAGCGCGAGAGCGGGCGCATGGCGACGATGCGACTGCCCGGGCTGGTGGATGCCCATGTGCATCTGCGGGAACCGGGCTATGAACACAAAGAGGATTTCTATTCCGGCACGGTAGCGGCGCTGGCCGGCGGTGTTGTCACCGTGCTGGACATGCCTAACACCGCTCCGCCGACGAGTACACCGGAGCTGCTCTGCGACAAGGCCCGGCGCGCCGCGGCCAAGGCGGTGTGCGATGTGGGGCTGTTTGTCGGCGCCACCACGAGCCACTTGGATGCTTACCTGCCGGCGGCGCAGAAGGCGTGTGGCCTAAAAATCTATGTCAGCGACACCTTTGGCAGCCTGCGGATCGAGTCCTTGGCGCTCATGCACCGGTTCTTCCGTACTTGGGCCGAGCGGGCAGCGGCGGTGGGCTTTCGACCCCGTGGACATGCACAAGGGGTGGGGCCGGTTGCTGTCCACGCCGAAGAGCTGATGTTGCCGGTCTGTCTGGCCCTCAGCCACTTGTATGATGTGCCGCTGCATGTGGTCCATGTGAGCCGGCGCAGCGAGATCGAGTTGATCCGCGAGGCGAAGGCGCGGGGCTACCCGGTGACCTGTGAAGCTACTCCCCACCATCTCTTTCTCAGCGCCGACGATGCGGCGCGTTTAGGCCCGCTGGGCGACATGCGCCCACGCCTGGCAACGCCCGACGATGTCGCGGCGCTGTGGGAGAACATGGAGGTCATTGATATTGTGGCGACAGACCATGCCCCGCATACGCTGGCCGAGAAGGGGGTGGGCGTGTCGCCGGAGATGGGCGCCGGCAGCCACGCGCCGCCGCCTGGCGTGCCTGGCGTCGAGACGATGTTGCCCCTGTTGCTGACCGCCGTTCATGCCGGCCGGCTGGCGCTTGATGATGTGATTGAGAAGTGCGCGCTGGCCCCACGGCGTATCTATGGTCTGCCGGAGCCGCCGGAGACTTACATCGAGGTGGACGTGGACGCTCGGTTCACCCTGCGCCACGCCGCCATGAAGACCCGCGTGGGCTGGACGCCCTTTGATGGGCGCGAAGTTTATGGACAAGTGCAGCGCGTGGTGTTGCGCGGCCGGGAAGTCTTTGCCGGTGGGGAGGTCGTGGTCTTGCCGGGGACGGGCCGGGTACTCTTCGACGCTGACCAACCCAGTTGATCCAGCCGGCGGACTTCCTCCGCCGGCTTTTTTTGTAAAGCGAACCGCAAAGGCGCGAAGGACGCAAAGCTCAGAGCAGGGGCAGAGGTGAATTCGGCGTTATGCGTGCGTCAACTTCTTACACGCGTCTGTTTTTTTGTGCTTTGCGGTTCCGTCTCATGGCTTTGTAGTCAGTTTTGAGGAGGCGCCGCAGCGCGCAGGAGAGGAGTACGTATGGGAATGCCAGTCAAACAGGTCGGCAACCAGCCGGCGGACCATGTGAATAATGGCTTCTACGGCCAGGACATCTTGAGCGTCAGCCAGTTTGATAAGGAGAAGCTGGCCTATATCTTTCGGGTGGCGCATGAGATGCGCGTGTTGGTGGAGCGGTTTGGCAGCGCCGACTTGCTCCAGGGGAAAATCCTGGCAAATCTCTTTTATGAACCGAGCACGCGCACAAGCTCCAGTTTTATGGCGGCGATGCTGCGGCTGGGCGGCCAGGTGATCCCCATCAACAATGTGCAATATAGCTCTGTGACCAAGGGGGAGAGCTTGCCGGACACAGTGCGGACGCTGGAGAGCTATGCGGATGTGATCGTGCTGCGCCACCCGGAGGTGGGGTCAGCGGCGACGGCGGCCCACTATGCCAGCAAGCCGGTGATCAATGCGGGCGACGGCATTGGGGAGCATCCGACCCAGGCGCTGTTGGACCTCTTTACGATTGTTGAGGAGCTGGGCGCGGTGGATGGCCTTCGTGTAGCCATGGTCGGCGACCTGAAGTATGGCCGGACGGTTCACAGCTTAACAAAGCTGCTGGTCAACTATGGCGTCGAGTTCGTCTTCGTCAGCCCGGACATTCTGGCAATGCCGGAGGATGTGCTGGAGGTGGTGCGCGCACACGGCAAAGCCTACCAGGCTACACAGGATGTCCATGAGGTTATCGGCAATGTGGACGTGCTGTACGTAACGCGCGTGCAGAAGGAACGCTTTACGGACCTGGCGCAATATGACCGGGTGAAGGATCAGTATGTGGTGGACGAGGAGCTGATGACCAAGGCGAAGGGCCAGATGATCGTTATGCACCCGTTGCCCCGTGTCAACGAGATCAGCTATGCAGTGGACGACGACCCGCGCGCAGCCTATTTCCGGCAGATGCGCAATGGCATGTACATCCGAATGGCGCTGTTGGCGGCGGTGCTGGGCAAAGCGTAAGATGGCTGGTAGCGGCCGCAAGCGGCGCCCGCCGGTGGCTGATGGTCGAGAAGGATGGCGTCTCTGGCGCGCAACGCTGGCCCTGGCAGCCATAGTCGTGGCGGCGGTTGCGGGGATATGTCTGCCCGGCCGTGTCCTGGCGGCGGCCAACACCGACGATGAGATTGTCTACCGGGACCCCAACGGTTTTCTGCGTGTCGTGGACCCGCGACCGACCAGCCTGACCTTACAGGTGAGCTGGGTGAGTCCGGAAGGGGGTTGGGTGGATTTTGCGCTGGGCGACTTCAACGCGGACGGTGACAGCGAGATTGTGGCCGTCAAACCGGATGGCGACGGCAGGGGCATCCTGACCGTCTTTGACCCGGTGGCGTTGAACGTAGGGGACGACCATGATCGCTTTGTGGACGGGGTGCCCTGGGATGTGCTGTATACGGCCTCGTTGAGCGGGCCGCCGCTGTTGGTGACGACCGGTACCTTTGACCCCAGCCGGCCCGGCGATGAGATCGTCTACAGTTTTCACGTGCCGGTGGAGGAGCGGGTCAACACCGATGATCCGTGGCGGGTCGTGGTGTTGCGCCAGGCAAATGCCGATGCGCCCGGCCGGGAATTTGAGACGCTCGCCAGCTTCGACACCGGCGTGGAGTGGACGTGGATGGCAGCCGGCGACGTTGGGGGCAACGGTATAGATGAGCTGGCATTGATAGACGAGGTTGAGGGCGACTTGAGCCTCTTTCGTGTGACCGGCGAATTTGAGCGTATTTACCGCAACGTCAGCCGGGAAAACACTTGGCAGGCGGCAGTCTTTGGACAGTACACGGCAGGGGGCGCAGAAGAGCTAGCCGCTGTGCGCGAGGAGCGTTTCCCGCTGGCGAGCTTGCTGGTCTTTCGCTGGGACGGAACCACCCTTGCCGATGTGGTTGCAGACGTGCTGGTTCCAGGACCGAATTACGTCTTTCTAGCCGACATCGGTGGGAACGGCGACCAGGAGGTGGTGATGCTGCGGCGGGTGCGCCAAGA
>DATLZJ010000112.1:0-7251 GCA_035574055.1 Caldilineaceae bacterium | reverse complement strand
ATCGGTGGGATGTATCCCGCGCCGCATGGCATCATCTGCGCCCGCCTGCTGCCCTTTGTTATGGCGACCAACATCGCCGCCCTTCAGGCGCGGGCCGCGGACTCACCTTACCTGGCGCGCTTGGATGAGGTAGCGCAATTGTTGTTGGGCGACCCTCAGGCCCAGGCCGCCGACGGCGTGGCGTGGGTGGAGGCGCTCTGCGCCGAGCTGGCCGTTCCCCCGCTGCGCGAATTTGGGCTGGTCGAATCAGAGTTCCCAGAGGTGATCGCCAAGTCGAAAGTGGCAAGCAGCATGAAGGGCAACCCAATCCCGTTGACAGACCGGGAGCTGCATACCATTCTCGTGCAGGCGTTCTAGGAAGCGCAGCTCGTTTCCGAAGGCTTTCGCTCAAGAGCATCCCTGGGCCAGTTTTGCGGTCTCACTGGCGCTCACCGGCAGAAGGGTTCTGTGCTAGGCGCTGATGCGCCCGCGCTCTCATCCGTGGGACGCCTGGGCCGGTTGGCCGGTCGGCCCAGCCTGCTCCGGTAGCTGGGGGCGGTTGTGCAGGTGGACCGGGTCGGCTTGCCGGCGGATGCGCATGTTGACCAGCTCGACGGCCAGCGAGAAGGCCATGGCAAAGTAGGCGTAGTTCTTGAGATGGAGATCGTGCGCCACCTCTGGCGACCAACCTTCGATCACCAACAGCGTGCCGATCAGGATCAGGAAGGCAAGCGCCAGGATCTTCATGGTCGGATGGCGCTCGACGAAGCCGGCAATCGGCCCGGCAAAGGTCAACATTGTGCCTGCGGCAATCAGGACCGCCGTGATCATCACCCAAAGCTGATTGGCGATGCCGACCGCGGTGATCACTGAATCCAATGAGAAGATGATATCAATGAGGACGATCTGGATGATGACGCTGGTGAAGGAGACAGTGGCGGCGATCTTGCGCTGGCTATGCTCCACCGCCTCCAGCTTTTCGTGAATCTCAAAGGTGCTCTTGCCGATCAAGAACAGACCGCCGCCGAGCAAAATCAGGTCTTTGCCGGAGATGGCATTGCCAAGTAGGGTGAAGAGCGGATTTTCCAGACGCATCACCCAACTGATACTGAGCAAAAGGATGATACGGGTGATGACGGCAAGGCTGATGCCGATCGTGCGCGCCCGGGCGCGCTGATCTTCCGGCAGCTTGCCCGACAGGATCGAGATGAAGATCACGTTGTCAATGCCGAGCACCAGCTCCAGCGCCGTCAAGGTCAACAGAGCTACAATATTCTGACCGGTAAAGATCTGGTCCATGAGTTATCTTTCGCACTTTCGCCATTGGAAAGCAACAAGCGCCAATAGGAGAAGGGCAGCGGACTGAATGCCGCCGCCTGATGAATAGTGCAAATTATACGTGCTGTCTTGTATGCAACCAAAGTGCAGCAGCAGGGCAGTGCAAATTGGGCCTAATCGCCGCGCCACCAGTCTTTGCGCGAGCGAGGGTCGGTGAAGGCGCCCCGGTCGCGCACGGCGACCAGCACCTGACCATAGCGGGCAGTCCCCACCGGCTCCCCGTTGCGAATGGCGGGCAGCGATCCCCGCCCGCCGGCATTGCTCGCCCGATAAAGAGCCAGGAGGTTCGGGTCTACACAGAAGTCCTCCAGGTGGACGCTGTAGCCGTTGGCGACGGTGTCCTCGCGCGTATAGACCAGGGTCAAGCGCGCCGGATCGGCATAGAGCACCAGCGCGGTGAAGCCGCCGCCGTAGATTTCGGCGCCACGCGCCGGAATGTGGACCGCTTCACCGGGCGTGGCTTGGAGCGCGACCAATGAGACCTCCACGTGCTGGAGCGCATCGCCTCGGCAGCCGTGGCCGCCGCAGCCCCAATTCCAGTCGCGCACCCGGTAGGCCCTGGCAAAGTTCGGCGCTCGCCCATCGCCGAAGATCGCGGCCAACTGGGGCGGGTCGCCGTCGGTGGGGCCGTTGATGTCAATCAGGGTCAGCGCGGCGTCGGTGGGGATATAGCCGCGCAGCGCCAGGTTGAGGTCGCCGTGCTCGCTGTCGGGTCGGTCGGTGGGCGGGCCGGTAATGGGGACGGTGGTGTAGTGATTGGCCGAGGCGGCAGGGCAGCCGGCCTCGGCAGGCGGGGCCGGCTCCGGCGCAGACGCGTCGGAGTTCTGCTCGTCCTCCGGCGCGCGTGCTTCTGCCCCAGGTGGGCTTGCGGCGGGCGGGGCGGCCTCCGGCGCGGCAAAGGAGACTTGCGCGGCTGCGGCGACGGCCTGCGGCTCTGGAGCCGCCAGGGTGGGAAGCGCGGCGACGGGCGTGGCAGTGGCCGTCACGGTCGCCGTTGCGGTGTTGGTCAACGGTGCGGGCGCCGGCTCGACTAGCCGTGTGACCTCCACGATGCGCGTCACCTCCACCACCCGTGTCACCTCCACCACGAGCGGGGAGGGCGAGGGCATGGCGAAGACGGTTGCGCGGACGGCGAGGCTGATCAGGCGGGCGTCGGGTTGGCCGCTGCGCTGAAAGGTATAGGCGGCCAGCGCTGTCAAGGCCGCCATGAGCGCAAGGACGAGGCGTTGCATGTCGCTCGTACTATAGCCGAGCTACCGGCCACGCGCCAAATAGCGGCACTGGGCTAGGCGCGTCGCCCTCCGGTCAGGTTGGGCGGAGGCGGCTTAAGTGGCGGGCGCAAACTGGCGGCGGCTGATGAAGGTGAGGATGGGCGGCGTCAGCAGCGTGCTGAGGATCACGACCACCACGATCACACTGAACAATTCGCTAGAAACAATGCCCAGCCGCTGGCCGGTTGCGGCAAAGATCAAGCCTACCTCGCCGCGGGGCACCATGCCCCAGCCCACGATGCTCTTATTGACCTTGCCGGCGACCAGACCCGAAGCCGCCTTGCCAAGAAAGGCCACCAGGGTGACCGCCAGCGCAATCGCCAGAACCGCGGGGTCGAATAGCGGTTCAAGCCGGACGTTCATGCCCGTCAGCACAAAGAAGATGGGCACCAGGAACCAGGCCAGGGGGTTGACCAATTCCTCGATATGGCGATCGGCGTGGTGGTCAATCACCCCAAGCAACGTTTGCCGTGTACTCTCAGGGACCGGCTCCAGGTGTTGGCGCAGGTCTTCAACGATTTCGGGGTCTTTGAAATGGCGGAAATGGACCGGGTCGAGCACCAGCCCTGCCGCAAAGGCGCCGATGATGGGGGCCAGACCGATCTGTTCGGCCAGGTAGGCGGCTACCAGACAGAAGCCGATCGCCAGGGTAAACTTCATGCCGCGCCCGGTGTGGATGGCCGACAACGCCCGGCCCAGGAGCGGCGCGATGGCTTGCCCCAACAGAATCGCGCCGGCCAGGAAGCCAAACGCCTTGAGCGTCACCCATGCCATATCCCATAGGCTAAAGCTGCCTGCCGTGACAATGGCGGAGACGATTGCCAGGATGATCAGCCCCAGCACATCGTCAATGACCGCTGCGCCCAACACGATCTTGGCTTCCGGCGAGCCGAGAATGCCCAGGTCTTGAAAGACGCGCGCCGTAATGCCCACCGAGGTGGCGGTCAGGGTTGCGCCCAGGAAGAGATAGGCATTGAAGGGCAGCCCCGGCATGACCAGGGGGCCGATCAGATAGGTGCCCAGGACAAAGGGGACGGCGACGCCGACACAGGCGACCAAAAAGGCGCGCCCGCCGACCTGCGCCATCTCGCGCATGTTCGACTGGAGGCCGACCTGGAAGAGCAGCACAACGACCCCCAGCTCGGCCAGGAACCCGATAATCTCCGACTCTAGAATGGGCTGGAAGAGATGGATCCCCAGCAGGCTCAGGTTGCCAAGCACGACGCCGACCACCAGCTCGCCCAAGACTGGGGGCTGCCCGAAGCGCTCGATCAAGAGCGCCAGCCGCCCTGTCAGTAAAATGATAGCGATCCACAAGAAGATCACGCCAATGTGCATCTCTTCCATCTGCCACTCCGTTGTGTCGCAACAGGAAAGCCCGCAGCCATCATTGGCTGCGGGCCTGGGTATAGACGGTTAAACCACTCAATCAGAAGACATGTCGCCTATTATATGCCCGGTGTCGCAGGTGGGCCAAGCGATTGCCGGCGCGTAGCGCGAATCGCCTGCGGCTGCCGTCAAGCCAAGGCATAGGCGAGCGCCTGGCTACTGGGTCTTGAAGACCAGGGAGACCGGCGTCGGCGTCTCGATCACCAGTCCTGTCGGCGTCAGCTCGCCGGTCTCCTGATCGATCTCGAACTGCACGATGGAATCTCCCTTCTGGTTGAGCACAAAGAGCCAGCGCCCGCTGGGATCGAAGTTGAAGGCGCGCGGGAACTGGATGCCTTCGGTGGTATGGCCGATAAGCGTCAACTCGCCTGTCGCCGGATCAATGCGGTAAGCCGCAATCGAGTCCGCCAGGGGATGCTCCTCATACTTGCGGTTGGAGCCATAGAGGAAATTGCCTGAGGGATGGACCATGATCTCGGCGGTGCTTTTGTGTTCGGGGAAGTCGTCGGGCACGGTCCCAATGGTCTGGATCTCGTCGCCGAGCTGGCCCGTCGCGGGATCAAACGGGAAGACGCTGATGGTTGCGGTCAGCTCATTGATCACATAGAGATAGTGGCCGTTGGGGTGGAAGGCTACATGGCGCGGGCCGGAGCCGGCTGCTACCCTCGTCTCATCCACCTGGACCAGTTGGTCATCCTGGATCTGCCAAATCTGTACCTGGTCGGTGCCCAAGTCGGCGGTGGCGATGTAAGCGCCGGAGGGGTCAAAGACGGTGGCGTGAGGGTGGGGCGCTTCCTGCCGCTCATGGGGGCCTGTTCCCGTCTGCTCCACCGTATGGAGCACTGCACCCAGGCTGCCGTCCTCCTCAATCGGCAACAATTGGAAGGAGCCGCCTACGTAGTTGGCAAGCACCACGTAGCTGCCGGTCGGGTCCACGGCCAGATGCGCGGGAATGGTGTCAATCGGCTGGCGGTTGAGCAACGTCAGCTCGCCCGTCACCGGGTCAATGGCATAGGCTTCGATGGAGCCGGCCTCGGCCCCTTCATAGTCGTCAATCTCGTTGACCGCGTAGAGATATTGCTGGGAGGGGTGGATCGCTAAGAAGGAGGGATTCTCGCTGGGCACGGTCTGGACATGGGTCATCTCGCCTGTGTCCGGATTGTACGCGAAGACGGCGATGCCATCCGGGGGGTCCTGCTCGGCGGCGTCCGACCAGCCGCCGGGCGCGCCGCGGGTATAGGTTCCGACGTAAGCGAAATACCTGGCGCCCATTGCTGCGCCCGCTTCCTCCTCGGCTGCGGGCGTCGGCGTTCCCTCGGCCTCCTCTTCGGCAACAGGCGTGGCCGTCGCTTCGGCAGCCTCTTCCTCCTCAGCGGGGGTGGGGGACGCCTCGGCGGCTGCCTCCTCTGCTTCGGGGGCCGGCGTCTCCGTCTCTGTGGGCGCGGCCCCGCTTTCCGGCGGCGGCGTGATCAGCACGGTGCAGCCGGCCAAGAGCAGCAGCACAACCAAACCATTGAGCACAAACGGCACGATCCTCCAATTGCGTTTCCTCACCATCTTATTCCTCCTGGTTCTCCATAGACCAAACTCATCCACAGGCCAAACTCAAGGGATGCGAGAACGCAACTCCAATCTGCCACGGTTCACATGGCAAGGGATTGGATTGGCAATGGGTGCAGTGCTGTTGAGACGGGAGGCACGCTGACTCTATCATAAAGTGGCAGCGACGGCAAGCGTTGGCAGGGGGGCAGCCTAACCCCACTGGGCCTGCCGTCTATGTTGACAGACCCATCGCCGCGTGCTAGGCTAAAAAAGCGCTTTCGCAAGCGCTTTTTATATCCCGCGCCAGCGCCTTGAAGGGATAACAACGATGCAAGCAAAGGTGATTCTCGATCCACATCGCCGCCGGTTGGCGAACATCTTTACCGTGGCGGACCTGGCGCGCCTTCATGCGGCAGCCGAGATTGTCTGGGGCAAGGACGAGCCTATGCCCGCAGAGGAGATCGACAAGGTCCGCGACCAGGTGGTTGCCATCATCGCAGGGTCCTGGCGTTACGGCGATGTGACCCGCTTTCCCAAGCTGCGGGCCATCCTCGAAGTCAGCGGCGGTTTTCCCTCCCCCGCGAGCCTGGACTATGCAGCCTGTTTTGCGCGCGGCATTCGTGTGCTCAGTTGCGCCCCGGCCTTTGGGCCGGCTGTGGCAGAGATGGGGCTAGGGCTGGCCCTGGCCTGCGCCCGCCAGATCGCATGGACCGACAACGCCTTCCGCTGTGGCGAACCGAACTGGAGCCACTATGCGTTCGCCACCGAGATCGGCGACACCTTTACCCTCTACGGCAAGCCGGCCGGGTTCATCGGCTATGGCGGGCTGGCGCGTGCGCTCAAGCCGCTCCTGGAGCCGTTCGCCGCGCCCATCCAGGTCTATGACCCTTGGCTCACCGATGCCTACCTGCGCAGCCAGGGGGTGACGCCGGTGGACCTGGACACGCTGCTGGCGACCTCCCGCTTTATTTATGTGCTGGCCGTGCCGTCGGCCTCCAACAAGGCGCTGTTGAGCCGGGAGAAGCTGCGCCTGATCCGGCCCGATGCGGTCCTGCTTCTACTCAGCCGGGCGCATGTGGTTGATTTCGATGCGTTGACCGAATTTCTGGCCGAAGGGCGCTTCCGCGCCGGTATTGATGTCTTCCCAGAGGAGCCGCTGCCCAAGGACCATCCGATTCGCCGCGTCAAGCACGCGGTCCTCTCCTCACACCGCGCCGGCGCGATCGGCGAGGCGTTGCAGAACATCGGGCGCATCGTGGCGGACGACATCGAGGCCATCTGCCAGGGGCTGGTCCCACAACGGATGCAGGTCGCGCAGCCGGAGTTCATCCAGCTACGCGGCTGAGGGGGTCGCGGTTAGGGCGCGACTGGTTTGTGGGGCTTTGACTTGGCGGGCTTTGGGCGAGCAGCCGGGCCGGCCTCTGGGACGGCAATGGCGCCAGGGGTAGCATTGGGCTGACCCTTCGGTCTTGCCGGCGGCGATAGCGCCAACACCGAAGGGACCTGCTCCGGCTCTGCCAGCCGCAGCATCTCATAGCCGATGCCGGCCAGGCCGAGCATGAGGCCGGGCAGTTCGACGCCTTCCGGGCCGCCGCACTGCCAGCCGGCGCGTTCGATGCTGTCCAGGATTATGGCGGCCAGGCGGTCTGCCTGAGCGCGCCAGGCAGGGTCGGCCAAGATGTGGCCGGCGCTGAACAGCAGGTCGAGGTTGCCCATATCCCCGTGGCAGAGC
>DATLZJ010000111.1:0-5333 GCA_035574055.1 Caldilineaceae bacterium | reverse complement strand
AAGGCCGCCCAAATTCAGGCGTTGCGCGCCAGGCAGGACCGCACCGCTCGCCACCTCCGCTTGCTGACCCAACAACTGCGCCCGCCGATCCTGGCCCATTTCGGGCTGGTCAAGGCGTTGCGCGCGCAGGTCGAGCAGATGCGCACGGTCTATGAGAAACCGGAGATCGAGATCGTAACGCCCGCCGAGCCGCTGGAGTTGGAGGATGATATCAGCCTAGAACTGTATCGCATCTGCCAACAGGCGCTCCAGAACGCGCTCCAACATGCCAACGCCCGGCATATTCGCATCCGTCTTTGGACCGATGCAGAGTCAGTCTGGCTAGAGGTGGAGGACGACGGCGACGGCTTCGCGGGGCCGGTCCAGTGGCTGGAGCTAGCGCGCAGCGGCCATTTTGGCATGATCGGGATGCTGGAGCGGGCCGAGGCGTTGGGCGGCCATCTCACGGTGCGCTCTGTGCCAAATGAGGGAACACTGATCCAGGTGCAGGCCCCGCTCACGCGTCCCACAGATACCCAGTTCCTGCGGGAGCTGTAGCACCGCGCCCAGATGGCGGCGAATCCTTAAAATGAGGCGATAAGCTGGCTAGTGACTAATGGCTGGTGGCTGATAGCTGGTGACTTACAGAGCCAAACCTGTCACACTCTTTGCCCTGGGCTACCAGCCACCAGCCTTCTTAGTGCGCCGGCTCTTTGGTCATCTTGCCCTTGTCTGCGGCGGCGGCATTGGCGCGGGCCTCGGCCTTGTTGCGCGCCATCTCCTCGACGCTCTTGACCTCTAGGCGCGCCGCCCCGCGCGTCTCGCGCAGCTTGACCCGCTTGCCCGTGCGCTCGGCTTCGGCCAGCCGGGCCGCGGCGCGGGGGATCTCATCGGCATATTGGGGTAGCCACTTGGCCTGAGCCACCAGCATCTCGTCGGTCATCTGCCAGATCTCCTCCGGATTGCAGACCGCGGCGGTCAGCGGGTCGTGGAGCATGGCCTGCTTGAGCAGCATCACATCGCCGTGTACGGCGGCCTCGACCGCCATCTCCTGCACGCGCACACTGGCGGCGCAGGTGGCAGCGCAAGCCAGCGGCAGATCGCCCACCACCGGCATGTTGATGCCGTTCCTGTCCACGTAACCGGGGATCTCGACCACGCAGCCGTCGGGCAGGTTGGTGATGTGTCCCTGGTTGATGACATTGAAGTGGCCGCGGTAGATGCGCCCGGTCTCCAACGCCTCGATGATCCAGGAGCCGTGCTCCTCGCTGCGCTTGTCGGGGGAGATGACCGGCGGCTCCTCCTTGAGCCAGTTGGGGAAGTCGGTCTCGAACCAGTTGCGCCCTTCTGTGCAGACGCGCAGGTATCCGCCCGTCTCGCCGTGGATCCAATTGGAGAGATCGATCCATTGAGGAATCTCGTCAACGCGTTTGCGGTACCAGGGCACATACTCGCTGACATGGCCGTTGGACTCGGTGGTGTAATAGCCAAAGCGGCGCAGGATATCAATCCGCACCTTCTCGGTCTGCGGATAGGTGGGGTGCATCTCGAACAGTTCCAGCATCCGGGGCGTCATGTCCATGCCGCGCCATTGCACCTGGATATACCAGGTCTGGTGGTTGATGCCGGCGCAGATGATGTCTACCTCGCGGCGGTGGAGGGTCTCGTCGGGGCCGAGCAGCCCTTCCCGCTTGGCCCAATGCTCGATGCAGCGGGTGATCTGCCAGTGGCCGCCCTGGACGCCATGACAGAGGCCGATGGTGGGCACGCCCCCATACTGGTTACAGGCCCAGACGTTCATCGCCATGGGGTTGGAGTAGTTGAGAAAGAGCGCATCGGGCTTGGCGACTTCGGCGATGTCGTGGCAGATACTGAGCAGCGCGGGGATGGTGCGCTGGCCGTACATGATGCCCCCGGCGCAGAGGGTGTCGCCCACACATTGGTCAACGCCATATTTGAGGGGGATGTCAATGTCGGTCTGGAACGCCTCCAGCCCCCCTTGGCGAATGGTGCAGATGACATAGTCGGCGTCGCGAATGGCCTCTCGCTGGTCGGTGGTGGCAATAATCTGGGCCGGCAGGTTGTTGGCGCGGATATCGCGCTCGCAGAGTTGCCGGACCATCGCCAGGTTGCGTTCTGAGATATCCATCAAGGCGAAGGTCGTATCGGCCAGCTCCGGCACGGCCAGGATGTCGTGCATGAGCTTGCGGGTAAAGCCGATGGAGCCGGCGCCAATCATGGCGATTTTGAGCGGCATGGTCTACTCCTGGTGGGAACTGTGGTTGTGAAAGACGGCGGCGCCTATCGAGCGCGGCGCCTGGCATACTCACGATTATAACAGCTTTATCCGCGCAGAGGGAGCGCCACAGCATCGGCAATGGTACCCAGTTGATGTTATCGCCAGTCCAGCACCACTCCCAGCCGCTCGACCTGTCCATGTAGTAGCTTCTGATAGACTTGCTGCGCATCCTGCGGCTCGGCCATGGCGTAGAGGCCGGCGACGCGTACACTCCCTTCGGCCAGCCACTGGAGCGCAGTGGTCAAGTTGCCAAAGATGCTATGGGGGCGAAAGTCGCCGGCATGGTGGGGCAGCTCCCATTCCCAACCGCTGCGATAGTCCACATAATTGAAGAAAACGGCCCGCTGAATCTCATGCGCCGGAATGTCGGTCTGCCTGCGCCAGGCTGCCGCGACCTGGACAACCTCGCCCCGCTTGCGAACAATGTTACAGGCGTCGAGCAGGGCTTGCTCATGGCCGGAGCATTCCAGCGCCAGCGCGACTTGTTTGGCAAGTGCGGGGTCGTCTAGCGGTACGGCAGGCAGCACATGGCTGATGCCGTTCGCCTGGGCGATGGCGCGCCGTGCCGGGTCCGGGTCACAGGCATAGACAGTGTAACCGCAGCGGGCGAAGTTCTTGGCCGCTAGGTGGCCCACCAGCCCCAGCCCGGTGACCAATACCTTGTCGGGTGGGCGGGCCTTGGTGGTTATCAAGGTCGTGAGGGTCACGCTCATAAGCCGGGCGAAGGTCGCCTCTTCCGGCGACAGCCTGGCAGGCAGCGGGATCACTTCGGCGCGCGGCATCCGTTGGTATGAGCGG
Organism: Caldilineaceae bacterium; assembly: GCA_035574055.1. Classification (GTDB taxonomy): domain Bacteria; phylum Chloroflexota; class Anaerolineae; order Caldilineales; family Caldilineaceae; genus QEUY01. The sequence goes on along the minus strand of DATLZJ010000111.1, from coordinate 2,257 downwards.
TGGCGGCCCATACAAAAGGCCAAGTCGCCAGGACGTAGATCGGAGACTTCTTGGCCGGTCTCCTCCACCGTAAAGACGGCGGCGTAGCCTGGCGTCAAGGGAAAGGCGCCCCATTGCCCTAGTCCCTGGTAGCCGGCCAGTTCGGTGCCGGTGCTGATGAGCGAGACCAAGGTGTGGCCGGCGACTTCCTGCGGGCCAAGCGGGGTGAAGGGTAGGTCAAGCGTCCGGTATTCAGCCTGGCCGGGCGCGGTGAAGAGGATCTGGCCTTCGGCTTGTTGCGCCATCGTGCTGCAGTCTCCGCTCTAGGTAGAATGGTTGAGCCTGATTGGGCTGGATGGAGAGGTATCGGGGGAAGGGTAGCCGTAAACCGTGCTGAAGGCAAGTTGTTGCGGCGCTTGACTTTCCAACCGCCTGGGGGCATGTTATACTGCGCCTGACCTCATGCCTTCCATCATTCATTCCCCATGGATTGCTCTAGGGTTTGCCAGGAGATTGTGGACTAAAGTCCAATGCTGCTTTCGCTACAGGACTTCGCCCTCCAGCCGAACGGGTATAGCCTGGCTCTCTGGGGCGTCGCCGTCATCACAACTGCACTTGCGCTTTTTTGTTGGTCGCGCCGTCCGGCGTCAGGGGCTTCCCTGCTGGCCTGGATGATGCTGGCTGTCACCATTTGGGCCGGCGCCTATGGGCTGGAGTTGGCAAGCCTCGACTTGGCGGCGATGCGCTTCTGGGTGCGCGTCGAGTACCTCGGCATTCCTATCGTGCCGGTCTTGTGGCTGTTGTTCGCCCTTCAGTATAGCGGCCATGACCGCTGGCTGGCGCGACCGGTCGTCCTTCTCCTCTTTGTGGTTCCGCTCTGTACCCTCCTCCTGAACTATACCAACAAGTGGCACCACCTCTATTACACCAGCGTCAGCGTAGACTACAGCGGCCCCTTTCCGGTGCTGGCGCTGCAAAAAGGCCCTTGGTACTGGGTCAATGCCGCCTACGCCTATCTCTGCCTCTTGGCAGGCAGCACATTGCTGCTGCGGCATGTCCTCTACTCCCCCAACCTCTATCGTAGACAGGCATGGACGCTGGTCTTCGCCGCGCTTGCGCCAGTGGCCGGCAATGTTCTCTATCAGATAGGCGTAACGCCGGTGCCTTACCTCGACCTGACGCCTTTTGTCTTTCTGGTGACCGGTATAGCCACTGCCTGGAGCCTCTATCGCCTGCGCCTGCTCGATGTGATGCCGGTGGCGCGCGGCAGCCTGATCCAGAGCCTGCGCGAGGGCATTGTCGTGTTGAATTCACAGGGGCGTATCGTGGACCTGAATCCAGCAGCGCAGCATTATCTGGGCTTGGATGAAGCCGCAATCGGCCAGCCGGTGCAGACCGTCGCGAGCCACTGGCCTGGGTTAGGGGAGTTCTGCGCCGCCGGCGGGCCGGCCCGCACCGAGATCATGCTCGACCAGGGCAGGCCGCGCTACCTGGAGCTCCAGCTTTCGCCGTCGGCGGACCCGCACGGGGGTTCCGCCGGGAGTGTGCTGGTGGTGCGCGATACGACGGAGCGCAAAGAAGCTGAAGCCGCCGAGCAGGCCCGTCAAGTCGCCGAAGCCTCCTACCAGATGATCCGGCAAGTGGTGGAAACGGTGGGCGAGGGGCTTGTCCTGCTGGACCAGGATCGCCGCGTGGTGATGGCGAATCGGCTAGGGGAAGCCCACCTGCGCTTGCTCGCCAGTATCAATGGGGATGGCCGCGTGACCGCGCTCGGCGGCCTCCCCTTTCAAGAACTGCTCAACCCGCCTGAGGCGCTACCCCACCATGTGATCACCCTGGCCCAGCCTAAACGCTATCATTTTGAGCTATCCATTCACCCGCTGCCGCAGATGGAGTTGTGGGGGGGCTGGCTCATAGTCACGCGCGATGTCACCCAAACCCGCCAGATCCAGCAGCAGATGGAGCAGCAGGGCCGCCTAGCTGCGGTCGGCCAGTTGGCGGCAGGCATTGCCCACGACTTCAACAATATCCTGGCCGTGATCATGCTCTACACCACTCTCCTCCAGCGATCATCCAACCTCTTGCCCAAACAACGCGAACAGCTTGAGGTGCTGCGCCGTCAGGCGGACCATGCCGGCCATTTGATCCAGCAGATTCTCGACTTCAGCCGCAGAGCCGTCATCGAGCGGGTGGTCATTGACCTGGCCCCCTTTCTCACGGAGCTAGTTGAGTTGTGGCGGCGCACCCTGCCCGAGACGATCACGGTGGCGTTGCAGGT
>DATLZJ010000110.1:0-6870 GCA_035574055.1 Caldilineaceae bacterium | reverse complement strand
CGCCGGCCCGGTAGATGTGGGAGGGGTCCATGTCAATGCCGAAGTTGGGCGAGGAGATGGCCTCCATGACCTTGAGCGTGGTCGGCGTGTTGTAGACGCTCTGGCCGACATGGGCCTTGACGCAGAGGGTGACGCCGTAGCGTTCGGCCATCTGCACCAGCTTGCCCAGCTCGTCAATGCTTTGCTCCAGGCTGCCCGGCTCGTCGGTTTTGCCCCCTGGCCCACAGTTGATGATCGGCACGCCCAGCTCGACCGCGGCCTGAAACGCTTTCTCCATGAGGGACGGGTCGCGCGAGGGCTGCTCCATCGCCAGCAGCTCCAGCTCGTAGGTCGAAGACAGTTGCTTGATGGTGGGCGCCAGCTCACGCCAGCGGTCCAGCACCAGATGCTCGCTCATGCCGTCAATGGCTGACAGCTCAATACCGTCGTAGCCGCACAGGGCAATGTATTTGAAGGCGGTCTCCAGGTCGTAGCCGCCGAAAAGGACGGAATTGGCGCCGAGCTTCATCATAAACTCCTTCTTGACTTAATCTCTGGGGCTTATAGCAAACTAAGACGCGGCCATCTCCGTAGGTGTGCTATCTTAGCGCACGCTCCTTGGTCGAGGCTGTGTACGGTAGCCATGTGCGGTAAGGATACCGCACCTACGGATTAGCTGTCTTGCCGGCAGCCTCGATTGTAGGTGCGGCAGGATGCCGCACAGGCGTATGTGCCATGTAGCTATGTGCGGTAAGGATACCGCACCTACGGAGACAGATGGGATACACTAGATATAACCGTACTCGGCCAGGGCGGGCGCGAAGAAGTCAAAATCGTGGACGCCGTCGTCGTGTTTGTAGCGTTCTACCGCGTCGGGCCGGACGATGATCCGGGCAAGCGGGATGCCTAAGTATTCCTCCAGCCGCGCGAGCGTTTCCTCCTGGCGCAGCACGAAATCCTCGAAGCGCACCTCGATCCAGTTAGCGGGCTTGGGCGTGGCCTTCACCAGGTCATACTGGTACTTCCAGGAGATGGCGCGGCGCAGGCGCACATCCTCAGTCGGTGGATAGTGGATACCGAAGGTCCTCAAGTCGTCGGTGATGTGGCGGTTGAGCACACAATCGCGCGGGTCACGAATCCAGAAGATGTACTTGATGTCGGGAAACATGCGGCGGATCCAGGGGTAGACCAGGGTCGTCTCCGGGATTTTCCAGCCGACCAGGGCGTTGGGCGTCTTGGCGTGCTCGTCCAGCACGCTCTTGAGGTAGCCGTGGATGAGTTGGGTAAATTCGTCAGGGATGGGCATGGTGTGCAGACGGCTGAAGTCCCACGATAGACCGCCCTTCCACTCGACATAACGGGCCATTACCCGGCAGGCTTCATACATCTGCTCCGGCGGGATGAGGTCGCCGGAGCGGTTGAGACAGGCGCCCATATAGACGCCGCTGGCGTAGAGCGTATGGGAGATGGCGCGGGTGCCCGAATGGCCCCGGCCAATGATGGTGACTAAGGTCATCGGTGTTGCCTCTGTTCCAGCAGGCGGGCGAGCGTCTTGCCCAAAATCCATTCCTTATCCGCCTCCGGCACAAAGGCACAGTGGGTGCGGAAGGCTTCTAGAGACTGGCGGTAGGTCATGAACTGGCGCACCACCGGATAGTCGGACCCCCAGCACATGCGGTGAGCGCCGAAGTGTTCATAGAGGGTGCGCACCATCCAGAGAGTGTCTGAATAGGGATAGTCCCATTTAACCTGGGCGGCATAGGCAAAGCCGGAGAGCTTGAGATAGATGTTGGGCAGCGCCGCCGAGGCCAGGACCTCTTGCAGATTACCCTGGGGCGGGCGGCCCTCATCGAAGCGCACCAGACCCATATGATGGACCAGGATGGGCAGGGACGGAAAGGCCGCCGCCACCTTGCGAAGCGCCGGCTGGTGATGGGGCCGGCAGGAAATGCTGGCGATCAGCCCCCGCTCGGCAGCTACCCGGAAGAAGGCCAGCCCCTCGTCGCTGTAGAGCCAACTGCCGTCATCTTCGTCGTCCAGGTAGTGGGTGAAGCCGGCGATGGGGAGCGAGTCCGCCGCTGCGGCCAGCCGGCCGGCTGCGCCAGGGGTATGGTAGGTAGGCCACCAACGGCAGTCTACATCGGCGAACTGGACAAGCCGGTCGGGCCGGCGTCTGACTTCTGCGGCGATGTACTCGTTGTTATCGGGGTTGTGGTCAATGCGTGCGCAGACCAGCACGGCGCGGTCAACGCCGTGCTGGTCCATCTCAAAAAGGAGCTGTTCAATGCGCCCGCGCGAGTCCGGGTCGGGCACTTCGGGGGTATAGGGCCAGCGCCGCCAGGCATGGCAATGGCTGTCAATGATCATAGGCTCTACTCGCGTGAGCGGGCCTGGAGGCGGGCGGCCTGTTTGGGGTCGCCGATGTGCAGGGTGTCGTAGGCTTGTTGAGAGCTTTTGAAGGGGCCGACGCCGGCATGGCCGTGCCAATCCCCCTGGTGATGGATGGGGTTGGGCAGCCCCGTCTCGGCCTCGCGCTTGGCGATCCATGCCTCCATGCGCGCCTTGAGCATGGCAACGATCTCCGGCTCGCTTTCGGCCAGGTTGTGATTCTCCCCAGGGTCGCTGATCAAGTTGTACAGCTCGACTGCGGGCTTGAAATGGAAGTCCGGCTCCAGGGCGACGATCAGCTTCCATTCGGGTGTGCGCCAGCCATGCTTGCGCATCCAGGTGCATTCAGTAATGTACATCTCCGGCTCAAAGGAGGCCACTTCCCCTCGCACCATCTGCATCAGGCTGCGCCCGTCAAAGCGGAGGTCCTCACGCTGGATGCCGGCCAGCTCAAGGATCGTCGGTACCAGATCTTTGTGCTGGTTGTAGCCCTTGATGCGCTTGCCCGCGGGTACGACGCCGGGATAGCGGATGATCAGCGGCACGACCAGCGTCGGCTCATAGAGGCCATGATGGTCGAAGTAGCACTCGTGCTCATAGAGGGTTTCGCCGTGGTCGCCGTTGACGACCACGATGGTGTTTTCGGCCAGCCCTTTGGCCTCCAGTGCGGTGAAGATGGATTGAATGGCGGCGTCCATATAGGCGATGGCGCCGTCGTACTGGGCAATTACATAGTCCTTGTCGGTGATCCCCGGCGGCATCCAGGAGGCAAAGAAGTCGCGGAAGGGCTTGAAGGCCATGACCGGCTCCATGGACTTGTTCTTGGGGTCGGTCTCGTTGCCGTGGTAGAACATGCGCTCAAAGGGCGCCGGCGGCAGATAGGGCGCGTGGGGGTCCATGTGGCGCAGGAAGAGAAAGAAGGGCTGCCGCTGCTTGGCGAGCCGGTCCAGTTCCGGCAAGGCAACAGCGTTGAGATTCTCGGCTTTGGGGCTGCGCCCCTCGTTCCAACTTCCCCAACCGGCATAGTCCAGGTATTTATCAAAGCCGCGTGAGCTAGGGTTGCCGGTGAAGCCGACGCAGGTGGTGTTGTAGCCCTCGTTCTTGAGGATCTCGGCCAGGGTGGCGACTTCCGGGCGCAGTCCTCCTTTATGGCGCAGCGCGACCACCTGGGTCGAAAACACATCCAGCCCGGTGAGCATGGAGGCATAGGCGCTGGTGGTGGGAATATGGGCGCTGAAGGTATTCTCGAAGAGCGTCCCCTCCTGGGCGAAGCGGTCCAGGTGGGGCGTGGTGAGCCGGTGGTAGCCGTAGCAGCTCATGTGGTCGCGGCGGAGCGAGTCAATGCCGAGCAGCACGATATTGGGCAGACGCTGGCGGCGTCGTGTGGCAGGCATAGCAGCTAGTTCTCCTCTAGTGGCAGTCTGTTATCTGCGGCAGGCCATCGGGTGCAAGGATGATCGCCAGTTCGGTAGAAAATAGGAAATAGGAGGTAGGGAATAGGGCGGAAGCGCCGAGGACCCTCTGGCCTATTTTCTATTTTCTCGTTTTCTATTTCCTCTTTTGTCTATGAATGCTTTTGTCTATGAATGCACGCCGATCCTGTCCACATAGACCACGGACTCGGTGTTGAGGGATTCGATGGCGGCGGCCAGCACCTTCTGCGCGGCTAGACCGTCGGCGCCGGAGCCGTCAATCTCGTCGGGCGAGACGCCGGCGCTGACCTGCTCCAGGAATTTGTGGATGCGGTTGCGGAAGGTGTCCTCGAAGTCGCGCATCCCGCCGAAGATCGGGTTGGTGTAGACCCGCTTTTCCATGTCTCCGGCGGGGTAAAGCGTGGCCTCGCGGTACATGTCTTCGATGACGAAGCGACCTTTGACCCCGGCAACCTCGCAGCGCTCCATCGGATGGCCGCGCTCAATGTCATAGCTGCCGGTCAAGGTGCCGACTGCGCCGTTCTTGAAGCGCATGTTGAAGGTCGCGGTAGACCAGATCTGGCGCCCCGGCGCTTTGGTGGCAAAGCAGTGGACAGCCTCGATATCGCCACAATAGTAGCGCATGATGTCCACTGTATGGGGATGGAGCGCCTTGATCTGGAAGTAGGGGGAGGTCTCTCGCGGGTTTTTGATCCACATGCTCATGTTCATGAAGAGCAGATGGCCGATGCGCCCCTCCTCTTGCCAGCGTTTGGCAAGCAACGCGGCCGGGGTGAAGCGGTGGTTGAGGTTGATGCCGTAGCAGAGGCCTTTTTCCTTGGCCTTGGCGACCATCTCCTCGGCTTCTTCGATCTCGTTGGAGATGGGCTTTTCGCCCAGGACGTGGCAGCCGAACTCCAGCGCCTGCATGGTCGGCAGGTAATGCTCGCTGCCGTACTCATGGCCGCCGGTGGCGACGCTGCACACATCGGGGCGGACCTTTTCCAGCATCTCCTGGACATCATAGAAGGCAGGGACGCCGTGGCTCGCGGCGGCAGCGTCGGCGCGGCTGCGGTCCCAGTCGCAGACGCCTACCAGCTCGGCCAGCGGGTCCTCTTGATAGAGCTTGGCATGGCGGTTGCCGATCGGCCCCAGGCCGATCACGCAGACGCGCAACTTCTCGCCCATGATGGCAATGACTCCGTGCGGGTGTCAGGGTTGGTTGGTCAAACGGCGGGCACCGGCTCGGCGCAGCCGCTCTCATGGGAGCGGATGGCGGCCTCGATGATCTCTTGGACGGCCAGCCCCTCGCGGCCGGACGCCTCCAGCTCGTCTTCGGGAACCTCGGCGCTGATCTGCTCCAGCCAGCGATGGATGCGGTTGGTGAAGGTAGCGGTGAAGCCGCTCAACCCGCCCATGATGCTGTTGCGGATGACCGTCAGCTCGTCGCTGTCCCGCGGGTAGAGGGTCAGCGTTTCATAGAGGTTATCCAGCACAAAGCGGCCCTTGGTGCCCATGACTTCGCACCGCTCTAGGTTGTGGCGCGGGTTGGCATCGTAACTGCCGGTGAGATGGCCGACGACGCCATTTTCAAACTCCAGGTTGATCTGCGCGTTGGAGTAGCAGATGCGCCCCGGCGCGCGGTTGAGGAAGGCATGGACCCGCTTCACGTCGCCGCAGAAGTAGCGCATGATGTCGAGGGAGTGAGGATGGAGGGCGCGCAGGTGGAACCAAGGTGAGGTCTCATTGGGGTTGTTGATCCACATGGTCATGTTGATCAGCAACAGGTCTCCCAGCCGGCCTTCCTCGACCCACTTCTTGGCCCGTGCGGCGGGAGGGACAAAGCGGTGGTTGAGGTTGATGCCGAAATAGACGCCCTTTTCCTTGGCCTTGGCGACCATCGCACGGGCCTTTTGGATATCGTTGGAGATGGGCTTTTCACAGAGCACGTTGATGCCCGCCTCCAGGCATTGCATGGTCGGCTCGTAATGGTCGCCGCCGTTCTCGACGCCGGCGGTGGTCACGCTGACGGCGTCGAGCTGCTCGTTCTGGAGCAGGTCGGCGACGCTGTAATAGGCGCGCACGCCATAACGCTCGGCGGCCTTGTCGGCCCGCTCCTTGATAATGTCACAGACGGCAACCAGCTCCGCCAGCGGGTCTGCCTGATAGACGGGCGCGTGGGTGTTGCCGATGTTCCCCATGCCGATGACGGCGACTTTGAGCATGGTACAAGACTCCTGAGATTCGTGTGGTTAGAAAGAGATGCCGCTATGCGGCAATCGGCTATGCGATAATCAGTTATGCAGCAATTGGTGTTAACGGTATCTCACCGGCTGTGCGCCTGGCGACTTCATCTGCGCCGACAGTCTGCTCATCGTACAGGAAGCATTTTACCGTCCGGTCATTGACCCGGTAGTTGCCGGGGGCCTGCTGTCTGCAACTGTCCATCACGTAGGGACAGCGGCCAGCGTACTTACAACCCGTGCGCAGGTACTCGTCGGTCTCCAGCGCAGCCAGGTCTGTCCGTTGGTTCCACACTTTATCGGGATCCGCCTGGGGAATGGACTCCTTCAAAGTTTGGGTATAGGGGTGCAGAGGCGCGCCCAACACCTGTTCGACCGGACCCATCTCTACAATCCAGCCGCGCAGCATCACGGCGATCCGGTCGGCGCAATAGTACGCAGTTGCCAGATCATGGGTGATATAGAGGATACTTAATCGCTGGTCCTCTTTGAGCCGCCGGAACATGTTGACAATGGACATGCGGAGGGAGGCGTCCAGCATGGAGACCGGCTCGTCGGCGACGATGAGCGATGGATGGGTAAGCAGCGCGCGCGCAATGGCAACACGTTGAGCCTGCCCACCTGACAGTTCATTCGGATAACGCCCCCGCACCTCGGCCAGGGAAAGGCCCACCTCGGTCAATGTCTGGTTGATATACTCATCGGTGTCGGCTTTGCCGGCCATTTTGTAGTTGCGGACGGTCTCAAACAGATAATGGTCAATCCGTTTGAGCGGGCTGAAGGCAGCGAATGGGTCTTGGAAGACAGGCTGGACTTCCTTGAAGAACCAGGAACGCTTCTCGCGGCGG
>DATLZJ010000109.1:0-5793 GCA_035574055.1 Caldilineaceae bacterium | reverse complement strand
CCACCCAGAGCGAAAGCCTGGACCGCTACCGGCGTACCCTGCTGGAGATGGTCGCCTCGGAAAACCCGCGCCTAGCGGTCAGCCCGCTGCGCGGCTATTCGTCTCAAGAGCTGGCGCTGCTGGTCGCCCAATACGGCGCCGGCACGGGCCGCTTTGCCGGCGCTCATTCGGGCCATAGCCGCTTGGACGATACCAACCCCTTTATCCTGCGCGACTATGACCTCTGCATCTCCTGTTATCGCTGTGTGCGGGTCTGCGCCGAGCAAGAGGGGGACTTCGCCATCAGTGTCGCCAACCGAGGCTTTCATACCCAAATCACCGTCGAATTTGATGGGCTGCTCAAGGATTCTGCCTGCACCTTCTGCGGCCAGTGTGTCCAGACCTGCCCGACCGGCGCGCTGGCCGACAAGAAGGCGCTGCGCTTTGCGAACGAGCAGCCGTAGAAATCCGGTTCTGCGAAGCGCCGATTTTAGGAGCACCGATTTTAGGAGTACCCATGGAAGCACAATTGATCCTCGATAAGACCCAGCCGCTGCTGGCGACCGGCGTCCGCAAGACCCGCTCGGTCTGCGGCTACTGCGGCGTTGGCTGTGCCGTGGATATCCTTACCCGCGACGACCGCATCATCGCCATCCAGCCGGCCATGGACGGCCCGGCCAATGCCGGTGCGCTCTGCGTCAAAGGCCAGTTTGCCTACGATTTCGTCCACCACCCCGACCGCTTGACCCAGCCCCTGGTGCGGCGCGGCGACGGCAAGCTGCACCCCACCACCTGGGACGAGGCGTTGGACGTGGCCGCGCGCGGCTTTCAGCGGGTGGTCGCGACCTATGGCCGCCACAGCGTCTATGGCATCGCCTCGGGCCGCACGCCCAGCGAGGCCAACTATCTGATGCAGAAGTGGGTGCGGGTGGGCTTCGGCACCAACCACATTGACAACTGCTCCCGTGCTTGACACGCCCCCACGGTTGCCGGTCTGGCAGCCACCATTGGCCGGGGCGCCATGTCGAACCCATTGGCCGACATGGAAAAAGCCGATGTCTTTTTCTGCATCGGCACCAACATGACCGAATGCCATCCGGTCGCGGCCACGCGCCTCAAAAAGGCGCTGGCGCGTGGGGCCAAGCTGATTGTGGCCGACCCGCGGCGCATCAAGCTGGCCGAGATGGCCGACCTCTACTTGCCCATTCGCGTCGGCTCGGATGTGGCCCTGCTGCTGGCAATGGCCCATGTCATCGCGCGCGAGGGACTGGTGGACGATGAATTTATGGCCGAGCGCACGGTGGGCGGCGAAGCTTTCTTGGAGCATGTGCGCGCCTTCCCGCCTAGCTGGGCCGAGCCGATCACCGGCGTGCCCGCAGCAGACATCGAAGCTGCGGCGCTGCTCTATGGCCGGGCCGACAAGGCCGCCATCTACTACACGCTGGGCATCACCGAGCATATCTGTGGCGTAGACAATGTGCAGAGCCTTTGCAACCTGGCGCTGATGACCGGCAACCTGGGCCGCGAGGGAACGGGCATCAATCCGCTGCGCGGCCAGAACAACATCCAGGGCGCAGGCGACGCCGGGGCCATCCCCAACAACTATCCCGGCTTCCAGCCGGTGGACAACCCGGAGAACCAGGCCAAGTTCACCGCGCTCTATGGCCGGGAGATTGACCTGGCGCGCGGGCCGACCAAAGTCACAGCCATGGCCCAGGCAGGCGACCGGATCCGCGCCATGTTTATTGACGGCGAGAATACGGTGGTCTCCGACCCCGACCGCCATCACTGTGAGCGGGCGTTGCGCAGCCTGGACCATCTGGTGGTGGCCGACATCTTCTTGACCGAGACGGCCGAGCTGGCCCATGTGGTCTTTCCCGCGACAGCCTGGGCCGAGACCGACGGCCACTTCACCAACACCGAGCGGCGCATCCAGCGGGTGCGCGCTGCGGCGCCGCCCCCTGGCGAGGCCAAGCCCGACTGGTGGATCATCAGCCGGCTGGCCGAGCGCATGGGGCTGCCCGGCTTCGAGTACGAGTCGCCCAAGGAGATCTTCAACGAGCTGTGCAGCGTCTCGCCCATCTACGCCGGCATTGACTGGGACCTGGCCGAGTCGGGCCAGTACCAATGGCCGATCCCCTACCGCGGCCACCCCGGCACCCCCCGGCTGCATGAAGGCGGCTTTGCCAACGGCCGCGGGCGCTTCACCATCATCGGCTACCGTGACCCGGCGGAGACGGTGGACGAGGAGTATCCCGTCTGGCTTACGACTGGCCGACGGCTCCAGGCGTACCACACCCGCACCCAGACGGGCCGCGTGCCAGGGATCGAGTATCTGCTGCCGGAGGAGACGTTGGAGGTGCATCCTGACGATGTGGCGGCCTGGGGGCTGCGCGATGGCGGCTGGTGCCGGCTGACCAGCCGGCGCGGGTCGGTGCCGATCAAGGTCAAGGCCACCGAGCGCTCCCCGCGCGGCACCGTCTTTGCCAGCTTCAGCTTCAACGAGGTGCCTATCAATATCTTGACCGGCTCCGGCTACGACCCGGTGACCCACACCGCCGAGCTAAAAGTCTGCCCGGTGCGCATCGAGCCATGCCCGACACCGGAACCGGCGTGAGCAGAGGGGCGGTTTGTGCAACTGTGCGGTAGACTATGCATGGAACTCTACATATAAGCTGGAGAATGTGATCGATCCATGCATGAGATAACCCTGTCCATTCCAGATGAAATGTTGCTGGCGCTAAAGGCGACGCCAGAACAAGTCGGTGAGGAGCTACGGCTCGCTGCTGCTGTCAAGCTCTATGAGTTGGGGCGACTGTCGTCCGGCGCGGCTGCCAAGCTGGCGGGTATTCCGCGCACGCTGTTCCTCACGAAGCTTGCCGACTATGGCGTCGCTACTTTTCAGTTATCCAAAGAGGAGTTGGACGAGGAATTGAGCGTCGGTCCGGAGTATCGCTGATACTTCGCCTTTGCAATATCTTTACCAGTTGGGTCTGTTGCACCTCCTCAACGATCTCTTCGGTCGTGTCGCTATCCCTCGCGCGGTCGTGGATGAATTGGCGGCGGGGCGTCGGATCGGTGTTGCCGTTCCTGATCCGGCACAGTATCTCTGGCTTGAAGTTCAAGAAGTTGCTGCTGCTGCGGTTTTACCCTTGGCCTGGGACTTAGGTAATGGTGAGCGTGAAGTTCTGGCGCTTGCTTTAGAGCAACCTGGCGCCCTGGTGATTCTGGATGACCGGCTGGCGCGACAGGCAGCCCATACGTTAGGCATTCCGAGAATCGGAACGTTGGGTGTGCTGCTGAGGGCGAAACAGGCGAGGCGAATCCAAACGGTCAAGCTACATTTAGATCAACTCGACGCATTGGGGGTTCTTTGTTAATGCCCAGACGCGGCTCGATGTGTTGCGTCTGGCGGGTGAGGTTTCGTAGAGCCTTTGGCTGCTCTGTGGGTATTTGTAGCATTTGTAGAGGAGTACATCATTGCGCCGCGCCGGCCAGACGAAACGCCGCATCTGGACTGTTGAGGAGGGGCGCGCCACGCGCAGCAACGACCTGCTGGCGATTGAGGAACCGCTGGAGATTCAACTCCAGGCCGGCGCGACCCAACGCACCCTGGCCGTCACCATGCGCACCCCCGGCCACGACTATGAGCTGGTCGCCGGCTTTCTCTACAACGAAGGCGTCATCGCCGAAAAGCACGACCTCACCCAGATGATCTACTGCGTGGACGGCCAGGTGGAGCGCCAGCAATACAACGTCCTGCGCGCCCGCCTGGCCGCTCCCACGCTGCCGAGCCTTCCCCAACTGGACCGTCACTTCTTTACCAATAGCGCCTGCGGCGTCTGTGGCCGGGCTATGCTCGATGAGCTGGAGGCGCGCGCCTTGCCGCCGTTGACCGAGATGGAGCCGGTTGCGCCGGAGGTGCTGGCCGGGCTGCCGGCGGCTCTGCGCGCCGCACAGGAAGGCTTTGCCGCCACCGGCGGGCTGCACGCCGCCGCGCTCTTTGATGAAAGGGGCGCGCTCCTGGCCCTGCGCGAGGATGTGGGCCGCCACAATGCGCTGGATAAGCTGGTGGGGTGGGGCGTGCTCAACCGCCGGCTTCCCTTCAGCGGCAAGATCATCATGGTCAGCGGGCGGGCCAGCTACGAGCTACTCCACAAATGCCGGGTGGCCGGCGCGCCGATCCTCTGCGCCGTCTCCGCGCCCAGTTCCCTGGCCGTGGACTTGGCCGCCCGTTTCGGCATCACCCTGATTGGTTTCCTGCGCGGGAGCCGTTTCAACCTCTATACGCACCCGGAACGGCTCAAGATATCTAAGAATCAACCGCAAAGGAATTAACCACAAAGGCCATAAAGAACACCATAAAGAACAGAAGAGAACCAGTAACTGCTGACGGTTAGCTCGCAGAGTCAGAGTTGAGCCTTGGACTGAAAGTCCAGGCTGCCCTTCTTCTGCCGCCACCAGCCATCTTTGCAGATACGCCCAAGCCACGCGCCCCTCAATGGACGGGTGCAGGATGCTGGCGGGGGGCGCCAGGAAGTTAGCTACCTTGCGGCCAAACGCTCCATCCCTCCTGCCAAAACTTCCTGAAGCGCCACTGCCTCCAGGGCGGCTACGGTGATTCCCTGCCCATAGATGGGGGTGAAGCTACAAAGGGCATCGCCAACGACCAGCAGGCCCTCCGGAAAGCGTTCGAGCCGCTCATAGTGGCGCCATTGATTCGCTGGAAACTTGTAAGCGACAGGGCTGTCCAGCGGCGTCGCTGTGCGGATGAAGTTATACACATCAGGCGTAGGCAGGCTGCGGGCAAAGGCCAGAAAGCCGGCTGCGTCGGTGGGCGGATGGTCGCCGAAGTAACCGGCGAGGGTGACGAGCCAGCGGTCGCCTTCTTGCGCCAACAGCCCACAGCCGCGCTTGTTCTCACGGGTGGGCGCAATGTTGATCATCAAGTCACCGTCCAGGTGCTCCGGCTCGCGCCGGTAGTGCCGGCTGGCATAGCCCATGCCCACCTCCACCAGCTCGACCCCCGGGGAAGGATAGCCGAGGGCTTCCAGCCAGGCAGGCAGGCGTGAGCCGCGCCCGCTTGCGTCCACGGCCAGGTCGGCGGCCATCTCCTCTGCCACGGAATCATCCTCGCGCCGCAACACCTATACTCCACCAATACGGGTGCGGCCCTTATCCGCCGTCAAGCCCGGCACCGAGCAGCGTTCGACCAGGTACACATTCGGTAACGCACGAAGGCGCGCTCGCACCGCGGTCTCAAGCAGCGGGCGGCTCACAAACAAGCCCCCAGGCCCCGCTTTGAGCGGATGAAGGTAGCCGCCCGCTGAGAAGAAGCGCCCGTGGCCACGCGGGGCGCCCTGGTCGAGCAGATGCTGGGTCAGGCCGGGGAAGAGCGTTTCCAGCACCTGCTGGCCCTTCGCCAAGAGCGCGTGGGCGTGTCGGCCCTGGGGCGCCCCCTTACGCGGCAAGGGTTCGTCTGGGCAGGCGTCACGCTCAAGCACAAGCACCTGCTCGAAGCGCTCCGCCAGGATACGGGCGGCCAGCATCCCGGCCATGCCCCGCCGATCACGATGGCCCTCTTGCCGAGAGTAGCGTCAGTCGCCCGCCGTGCGTTCCGTACCATTTCAACACCTCCTAAAGATCATCGCCGGATACAAAGCGACTTATCCCCTACCTCGATAGGTCCAGGCCCCGATCAAAGGTGGGGCTACGAGGGTTGCGCCCATCGCAGTGGCGGCCTCGCGCAACCGGGTCGCCAAGGTATCCACCTCGATGTCCGCAGCGGTCGCCACGCCAAGCCGTTCCATCAGC
>DATLZJ010000108.1:0-5950 GCA_035574055.1 Caldilineaceae bacterium | reverse complement strand
CGCCGCCACAGCGGAAGCAGATGAAGGGCTACCCGCGCCGGGGAGCCAGGTGCTGGCGCCGGAGACGGCCTTTTTGGTGACCGACATCCTGGCCGATCCCGTGGCGCGCCAACCGGCCTTTGGCGACAACAGCCCGCTGGCGATCAGCCGGCCCGCGGCGGTGAAGACCGGTACGACCAGCGACTGGCGAGACAACTGGACGGTGGGCTATACTCGCTATCTGGTGGCGGGCGTCTGGGCGGGCAACAGCGACGGCCGGCCTATGCGTAACGCCAGCGGCATCACCGGCGCAGCCCCCATCTGGCATACCTTTATGGAGGCGGTGCTGGCCCGGCCCGATCTGTTGGCTCGGCTCGGCGTGCCGGAAAACGCGGATTGGCAGTTCGTCCCACCGCCCGGCTTGGTGCAGGGGGAGGTCTGCCCGCCAGGGGTAAGCTGCCGGGCCGGGGGCGAATATTTCCGCGCGAGCTGGCTGGAGGCGGCAGGCGACGCCGGCCCGCTGGCCGGCAGTGTGGTCCGTGTGCCCGCCGCGCCGGTCTATGCCCAACGGGCAGACCAGACCTATCTAGCCGGTTTTTGTGGCCTGGAGGGCGCAGCCGAGCGCACGGCATTGGCGCTGACCACCCTGCAGCCGCCTACGCCGGTCGAAGTCGAGCCGGGCGGCCTGCTTGCCTTTTTTACCCAAGCCAGCGATACGGCATCGGGAGATGTGATCAGCGATACCGCCGCGCTGGAGCCGCCCACCGTCCAGGAGCAGCATGTGCGGGCCTGGGCCGTGCGCTACGGCGCCCCGGTCTACCTGGGCCGCTGTGACCGCTTGGGAGAGTGGTTGCCTGCGGCGCTGGCGCTGGAGCCGGACGAGCGAGACAGCGAGCTGCGGGTGGTAGTGGACCTGGCCGCGGCGCCCAATCCGGAACTGGCAGGGCTATCGCCGGACGGCGGGGTGCCGCTGGAGGTGGTCAGCCAGTCGCTTGAGGCCGGCGTTGTCGCCGGCGGTCCCTATCTCCTGGATGGCCCCATCCTTCACAATTGGGCCTGTCCAGGCTCCTATGTGATGGGCCAGGTGTTGAACCGGGACGGCGCGCCAGTGGCTGGGGTGCATGTCCGGCTGGTGGACGCCTGGGGCAATCAGGCCGTCGCGGTCAGCAAGAGCGGGCCGGCGGATTATGGCATGTTCGATTTTCCCATCTACGGTGATGGGCCACAAAATCTGGTGGTGACGGTGGTGGATGAAGCGGGAAATCCGCTCAGCGCAGAGATCGTGATTCCCCACAAACAGGACGCCGCATCTGACACGCCGTGCCACCATCTTGTCTTGCGCGGGGGATGATGGCAAGTACTACCATCCGGGTCAAACGGATCGTTCTGGTTCTGCTGGCTCTATTGATGGGGGGGCTGGCCTTTTGGCCCGACCTGTCGTACCACCAGCGACAGCTCTGGGCGCAGGTGCAAAGCCCCTTCGTGACCTTTACACCCACGCCGACCTTCACGCTGATTCCTACCTCGACCTTGACGCCAGCGCCGACGCCAACCAAGGTCAAGCGCGTGGTCAACGAGGTGCGCGCCCCCAAGGAGGGGGACGCCATCGCCGGCGTCACGCCGATCATCGGCACGGCGCTCAAACAGCGCTTCCACCGGTATGATATTCACATCTCGCCCGCCGGCCAGGAGAGCTGGCGTTGGCTGACCTCCAGCTTTGAGGTCATTCACGACGATGTGCTCTACGAGCTGGACACCACTGCCTTTCCCGATGGCTTCTATGACCTGCGCGTGCGCGCCATTGACGACACCGGCAACTATACCGAAAGCTATGTGCGCAATGTGGAGATTCGCAACGCCAACCCGCCGACCATGACGCCGGCGCCCGAAGGCTTCCCGACGCCGACGCCGGCCTCTCCGCTGGTGACGCCGACGCCCACGCCCGCGGTGTTGAGCCGGATACCCGGCGGCCAGGGTTTCTATGCGCCCGACAACGGCGCAGTGCTGCGCGGCCCGGTGGAGATCGTCGCCACGGTCAACGGCACACCTGACAACCCCTTCGCCCGCTATGAATTGGCGATCTCGCCGGCTGGGTTAGAAACCTGGACCTGGCTGGCCGGCAGCACTCGCCAGGCCTGGCAGCAGCCCATCTTTACGCTCGACACGACCAGCCTGCCCGATGGCTTGTATGACCTGCGGCTGCGGATCGTCTATCGCGATGCCAACTACAGCGAATACTTCTTGCGCAATCTGAGCGTTGCCAACGCAGGGCGACCCACCCTGGCCTTTGCGCCCCAGGCCGGCATCAGCCAGCCCCGCTCCGGCGCCGAGGTGAGCGGGATTGTGGAATTCAGAGGCACCGCGCCCGCTGCAGACCTGTTGCGCTGGGAACTGGCCTGGTCGCCGGCAGGGCTGGAGCAGTGGCGGTTCTTGGTGAGCGCCGAAAATCCGGTCAACAATGGCGTCTTGGCCCGGCTGGACTTGAGCCAACTTCCCAGCGGCCAGTACGACTTCCGGCTGCGGGTCGTGCGCAGCGACACCAACTATACCGATTACTTTGTCCGCAACCTGCGGGTGAACAATAACGGCTCGTGAGCCACCGAGCCTGAACGAGCGGTGAACCATTGACGGCCGCGCGACGTTAGGTAACGACAGGAGTCATGACAGGAGGGAATGGCAAGGCTAGAGGAGATCATAGACCGACCACCGGCCCGCTCCACGGGAGCCAGCCATCCATTAATCCAATGGGGGATTTGTCTGGCCTTTTCCGGTAACGGTATAATGGCTGAATTGTATTGATCAACGACGCCTGGAGGGGCAATTAACTACACAAACTGATACCCGGAAGCCAAAGGCGCAACCGCCCGATGGGCGGCGCGCCCAAACTCCAATACCGGCCAACGACCGGCTACGTTCTCATTGATCGAACGAGGATCGGAGGGAATTCACACGATGTCCAAACGAAAACTCAGGCACTTGCTTGCCGTATGGATGATTATTGCGCTGGCGCTCCCCT
Source organism: Caldilineaceae bacterium (assembly GCA_035574055.1). Classification (GTDB taxonomy): domain Bacteria; phylum Chloroflexota; class Anaerolineae; order Caldilineales; family Caldilineaceae; genus QEUY01. The sequence continues at coordinate 2,955 of DATLZJ010000108.1, read as the reverse complement.
CAAGCATTGCGTGGAACAGCTCTGCGCTCCTGGCGGCGCCTGTGGCCCAAGAGCTTCGCGCCCAACAGGTCGCCGGCACGCTGCCCGGCGGCCAGTTCGCCAAAATCTGGTTGGGGCTTGAGCCGGAAACCAGAGGGCAGAACATCACCGTTACCACCGAGTGGGACCGGACCAACCCGCAGGACACCGGGGTAGGGTTCTATATTCTGGATGAGGATGACCTGCGCTCTGTGCTCAGTGGGAGCGCCAGAGTCCAAGAGGCCAATCTCTCCTCCGGCGGCCGGCTCAGCAGCGACGCGCCTGCCAACCAACTGGGCGCCGTCTTCCAGGCGACCGGCGGCGCCTACACGATTGTGCTTTTCAACGACTCCAGCGCTGATGCCAACTTTACCCTGGAGGTGCTGAACGGCTTCGTCACCGACGATTCGGGCCAGGTGCGCGACCTGCAAGCAGCGCCGACGCCGGCCAGCGAAGAGGGGGAAGAGGCGACAGGCGATGCCGAGGCGACGGGGGAAGCAGAGGCGACGCCAGCGGCTACAGCGGAAGTGACTGCTACCGACACGACGACGGCCACCGAGACAATGACGGCCACCGCAACGGCGACGCCCACAGCTACCCCTGAGGCTGCCGAGGCGCCGGCGGCCACGGCGATTGGCGCCCCGCGCGTGGTGCGCGCCCAAGAGGTACGGGGCGAACTGCCGGAGCAGAATGACCAGCACTTCCTGGAGCTGGAACCGAGCGAGCGCGACGGCAATGTGACGCTGACCTTGAGCTTTGACCCGCAAGACTCCAGCGAACTGGCCCGGCGCTTCAATTTCTGGGTGCTGGAGGAAGATGACTTCCGCCGCTACACCGACGCCAATACCAATGTCCGGTTGAGCGACGTGGCGATCGCGGCGGGCAGCAGTGAGCCGGACCTGGCCCCCAACCAGCGGCGGGCGAGCTTCACGGCGTCGGGGCTTGGTCCCTATATCGTTGTGGTCTACAACAACTCCACAGTGCCTGGCTCCTACACATTGCGGGTGGACGGCGGCGTCCTCATTGACGACTCCGGCCAAACCCTGAATTCCCGCAGCCCGATCACCGGCACGGCGACCATCACCGGCACGGAAACTGTCACTGGCACAGCTACTGTCACCGGAGGCGCCGATGCGTCTGCCGGCGCGGCGACCCCCGCCGCAGGCGGCCGCCAGGGCGAGCCGGGCGACGTCTATATCGTCGTGGCCGGCGATACGTTGAGCCTGATCGCCCGCGATATCTACGGCAACATGTCCTATTGGCGGGCCATCTGCGATTACAACAATCTCGCCAACTGCGATGTCATTGAAGTAGGCGACGAGCTACGCCTGCCCACCCTGGCCGAGATTGACGCAGGCATCAGCCCGTCCACGGCAGCCGCCGCCACCCCGACCCCGGCAGCGACCGCTGCGGCAGAGACGGAAGAGACCGAGACAGCAGAGGAGACCGAAGCCGGAGCGACCGGCACGGTCACCGGCACCGGCGCCCTCACCGGCACGGGCACGCTGACCGGCACCGGCGCCACCACCGAGACGACCGGCGCAGGCGCGACAGATGAGACAGAGGGCGACGCCGGCTCTACGGCAACAGTTGATGTGATCGGGGCGATGGAGGCTGCCGGTAGCTTCAACACCCTCTTGCAGGCCCTGGAGGCCGCCGGGCTGACCGACTCGCTCAGCCTGCCCGGCCCCTTCACCATCTTCGCCCCCACCGATGCAGCCTTTGACAACTTACCTGCCGGGGCGCTCGAACAATTGCTGGCGAACCCGACCGGCCAGTTGACCCAGATTCTGCTCTTCCATGTGCTGCCTGGGGAGGTCATGGCAGCAGATGTGACCAACGGCATGTCGGCGACGACCCAGCAAGGCAAGGCGGTCAACTTCGAGGTCAGCGGCAGCAACATCAAGGTCAACGGCGCCAACGTGGTGACGCCGGATATTGAGGCAACCAACGGCGTCGTCCATGCCATTGATGCGGTGATCCTGCCTCCACCCGATTAAAGTCAGGCTGATTCAGGTTAGGCGAAATATTCGCAACCCAGCAAATGTCGTTCACCGGCGGGCGGTCTTCGGATCGCCCGCCGGTTGTTGGCGGGCGACTGGTGACAGATGGTTAAATGCGCCCGATGAGAAGCGAACGTCACCGGCTCTATGTTCCCTTATCCCATGCGTAGGCTGCGCGGTGGGCCGCGCCGGTTGCTGCTCCTGCTGGCGCTGGGCGCAGGCATAGGATGGTGTTTCGGCGCGTTGTTGCCTGCCGGACGAGACACTGCCCCCGCTGCCGGGCAGGAGCCGGTTGCAGAACCCACCCCCCTGCCGGCGACGCCCACGCCTTCGGGGACCAGCCCTTTCTCTATCGAGGCAACCCCACGCGCTGCCCCTACGGAGGAGCGGGCAGGCGCGTTCGTCAGCCGCGAGCTGGTCGCCACCACCCTGGCCGCGCCCCTGGCTCGGCAACCCGATGGCCCGGCCGGCGGCGTCGCTCTCTCCGCCGATGGCCGCTGGCTGGCCTTTTCATCCCGCGCCGGCAACTTGTCCCCGGCCATTCAGGATGCCAACGGCTATGATGATGTCTACCTCTACGACCGCGAGACGGGCGAGCTGACCCTCGTTTCGGCAGGCAGCGAGGGCGGTTCTGGCGACGGCGGTTCCGGCCCACCGGCGCTGTCGCCGGATGGGCGCTTTGTGGCCTTCTACGCCTGGGCGGGCAACTTGACGGCAGACGATAGCAACGCGGTGCAGGATGCCTTCCTCTATGATCGCGTTGCGGGCACGCTGGAGCGGGTCTCGGTAAGCGGCGATGGCGGGCAGGCCAATGGCCGCGCCGGCGACGCCGGCGGCGCGCGCCCGGCGCTCTCCTGGGATGGCCGGCAGGTCGCCTTCCACGCCGAGGCGACGAATCTCGTCGCTGATGACCGCAACGGCGTCGCCGATGTCT
>DATLZJ010000107.1:0-5355 GCA_035574055.1 Caldilineaceae bacterium | reverse complement strand
GAGCAGGCCAAGGTGTTCTTCCGAGAACTGGCGCGGCTCAAGGTTCACTGGGTGAGCCAGGCCAGCATCAACGCGGCCCATGACGAGGAGTTCCTGGAGTTGATCGCGGCCAGCGGCTGCCAGGGGGTCTTAATCGGCTTCGAGTCGCTCAACCCGGAGAACCTGCGCCGGATGAACAAGGGCTTTAACCTCATGCGCGGCGGCTTTGCGGGGGCCTTGGCAAACCTGCGCCGCCACCGCATTCGCCTTTACATCACCTTTGTCTTTGGCTACGACGAAGATACCACCGAGAGCTTTGCCCGCACGGTCGAGTTTGCCCAGGCCAACCGCTTCTACATCGCCTCCTTCAACCACCTGACCCCCTTTCCCGGCACGCCCCTCTACCGGCGGCTGGCCGAGGAGGGGCGGCTGCTCTACGGGCGTTGGTGGCTGGATGATCGCTACCGCTACAATCAGATTCCCTTCCAGCCGGCGCGCATGTCGCCGGGCGAGCTACAGGCCGGCTGTCTGGCGGCGCGGCGCGCCTTTTACAGCCACCGCAGCATTTGGGCGCGGGGGATGGACCCGGTCAACCGCGCCTCGCCCAAGATGTGGTGGCACTATTACGGCATCAACTATCTCTTTCGCGCCGAGGTCGGCCAGCGCGACCATTACCCGCTGGGCGACGAGGGCTGGCCGGGGGAGCTGATCCCGGTGCGGGCGCATCCCCCACGGGTAGAGCCGGCGACGCAAGGGATGGACGCAGTAGGGGTGAGCCATGACGTTGGTCTGGTTTGACCTGGCGACGCCCGCCGACGACCCGGCCCTGCGCCGCATCCTGCGCACGGCCATGCCGGGAACCATCGCCCTCAGCTTTGAGCGGGAGCCGTGCTATTTCCAGGCCGCCGCGCTGGAGGGGCCATTTCACCAGACGATGGTGGGCCGGGCATCCTGCGACGGCGCAGTGGTTGGCATGGGCAGCCGGGGGGTGCGGCTGCGGATGGTAAACGGCAAACCCATGCCCGTCGGCGCGATGAGCCTGTTGCGCGTGGACCCGGCCTTTGCCTGGGGCGCGGCGCTGCCCAAGGTGTTAAGCGCCGGCTTCGGCTTTTACCGGCAGCTACACGCCGACGGGCGCACGCCCTTCTATCTGGTCAGCATCCTGGAGGGCAACCGCGCCGCCGAGCGGCTGCTGGCCGCGGGGCTGCCGGGCTGGCCGCGGCTGCGACCGCTGGGGCGGTGGCTGACCTTTGCCCTGCCGGTGGGCCGGCCGCGACCCATCCCCCCGCTGCCGCCTGGCTGGCAGTTGGAGCCTGCACGGCCTGAATGGCTGGGCGAGATCGCCGATTGCCTGGCGCGGGCCGCCGCGCAGCGCCAGCTTGCGCCCCTCTGGCAACCCGGCGATCTAGCCTCGCCTGCCCATACGCCGGGGCTGTCCATCGAGGATTTTTGGGTGGTACGCCGGGGCGATGAAGTGGCCGGCTGCGCCGCGCGCTGGGACCAGCAAGCCTATAAACAAACGGTGGTACGGGGATACAGCCGGGCGCTGCGCTGGGCGCGGCCCTTGGTCAATCTTCAGGCCAGGCTACGCGGCGCGCCGCCGCTGCCGCCGGTGGGGGGGCGGGTGCGCCATACGTTCCTAAGCTGTCTCGCCGTTGCGCCGGGCGATCCGGCCTGGGCGCGCCAGGCGAGCGCGGCGCTGCTGGCCGCAGTCTACAACGCAGCCTCGGCGGCAGGCGACCACTATTTGATGGTCGGGCTGGCCGATGGCGACCCGCTGGCCGCGCATCTCACCCGCGTCTACCGGCCCATCCTGCTGCCCAGCCGCCTCTACCTGGCCCATTGGGAGGATGGGGCGAGCGCCGCAGCGGCGGTGGACGGGCGGCCCTTGGGTGTGGAGGTGGCGCTGTTATGAACCGCCTGCTGGACTGGCTCTTCGCTGGAGTGTTGGCGTTGGCGCTTGCCCTGGTGGGAAGGCTGGAGCGCTTGCGCTGCTCGCCTACCGGCTACGCCAACCCGCGGGTCGCGCATTTGGTGGGCGCGCTCGGCTACCATGTCCATTCCTACCGGGTCGCCTTGCCGGCCATCCGTCGCTGGCTGCGCCACGGCGGCGAGCTGTTCCCCGGCGTGGTCCAGGTGCAGACCATCAACCGCTGCAATGCCGCCTGCGCCATGTGCCCCTACCCTTACACGGTTCATTTGGAGCCGCGCGAGCTGATGGATGACGCGCTCTTCAGCAAGATCGCCGCCGAATGCGCAGCCGAGCCGGAACTGTACGACTTTGTGCCTATGGCCCAGAACGAGCCGCTGCTGGACCCCAAGCTGGAGGCGCGCATCGCCGAGTTCAAGGCCGCGGCCCGGCCCCACCAGATGGTCGAGCTGGTCACCAACGGCAGCGCGCTCACACCAGCCCGCTTTTCCCGCCTGGCCGATGCTGGGCTGGATATGCTCTCGGTCAGCGTCAACGCTGACAGCGCCGAAACCTATGGGCGGGTGATGGCCGGGCTATCCTGGCCGCGGCTGGTAGGGACCCTGGAGGCGCTGGCCGCAGCCAAACCGGCCACGGTCAATCTCTACTTGCGCTTTGTCAAGCAGCGGGCCAATGCCCATGAGTTTGGCCGCTTCGCCCGCCGCTGGCGGCGGGCCGGCTTCAATCTGATGGTCTACGACATGAACAACCGGGCAGGCAGTGTGCGCAGCTATGCTGCCCTGACGACGGCCAAGGCCGCGCTGACTCGCCGGCTGCGCCGCTGGGTGGGGCCGCGGCTGTTCAAAGCCTGTCCCTATGTCTTTGGGGTGATGACCGTGCTGCAAAACGGCGATGTGCCGCTCTGTGGCAATGACTGGCGGCGGCTGGAGATCGTCGGCAACGCCCGGCAGGCCACGCTGCGCGCGATCTACAATTCGCCGCGGATGCAGGAGGTGCGGGCGCTGATGCGCGCGGGGCGGTATGAGGAGATCGCACCCTGCCGGGAGTGTTCCTTCCGCCAAGAGTGGCTTGCATGAGGAGGGAGTTATGAGCGAAACCCTACAGATTCTACAGGAGCTTGCCAACCGTCCGGCGGCGCGGGAGTGGGTGCAGCAGGTGGTGAGCTATGTGCGGCTCCAGGTGACGGACACCAACGAGGAATTCACCGTCATCTGCCGGCCTGCCGGCATCGAGGTCGTCCCCGGCTTTCGCCCGCCCGACCGGCGGCCCATCCTCTTTGGCCTCTTCGACCCCGGCAAGTGGTACGCCGAGCAGTTCATCATCCCCCTGACCAGCGAGAACATCCGCAACTTCGCCGGCTTCTTCACCGATGATACGCTGGACGAGCAGGAGCTATACCGGGTGATGGCCTTTATCGCGCCCCGGCTGTTGCAGGCGACGCTGCGGATGCCGGTCATGCGCAACCGGCTGCTCCTGGCGCTCTTGCGACTGGACACGGCCTGGCATCAATGTCTGCTCGACCCGGCGGGCAACGAGACCCAGCAGGCGACGGTGCGCTTTATCAACGGCCAGTGGGAGATTCTGGAGGGGTATCAGGGCGTCGCCCAGCGCAAAAAGGTGTTGACGGCGCCAAGCCTGCTGGAGTTCCAGCGCCGGGTCCACCAGGCCGAAGTGGAAAATACCCTGGCCGGGTGGCTGGCGCTGCATGCCTGGTACAAACAATGGCTGGCGGCGCGGTCGGGATGAGTGGCTACCCTGTATCCTGGTACCCCCTCTGCCGGTCGAGCGACCTGAAGCCGGGGCAGGCGCGGCGCGTGGTCGCCTGGGGCCGGCCCTGGGCGGTCTGGCGCAGCGCGGCGGGCCAGGTCTCTGCCCTGGAGGCGATCTGTAGCCACATGGGCGCGGACCTGGGCCGCGGGCGCGTGGTGGGCGAGGCGCTGCAATGTCCCCTTCACCACTGGCAGTATGGCGCAGACGGTCGCTGCGTCCATATCCCCGCCAGCGCAGCCATCCCGGCCCGGGCCTGCCAGCAGGCGCTGCCCTGTATCGAGCGGTACGGGCTGGTTTTTGGGGCGTTGGGCGATCCGCCCGCCTTTCCTCCCTTTGCCGGCGAGGGGCAGGCGCGCTGGAGCCGGCCCTCTGTGACCGATGCGCCGATTGCGCTGGAGACGCTGGTCGCCAACTCCTTCGACGGCCAGCACTTCGCCACGGTCCACGACCGGGAGCTGCTGGCCCCAGTTGAGGTCGCGCAGGATGGCCCCCACCACCTGCGCATCGCCTATCGGGCGCGGGTGGCAGGGCGGCGGTTGGGCGACCGGCTGATGCGCGCCGTGGGCATCGCGACTGTCGGGATCGAGATTCACTGCTGGGGCGGCAACCTGATGCAGGTCTACAACAAGCGCACGCCCAACACCATCTTGGTCGCCATCCTGCCGGTGGAGGCAGGGCGCTCGCTGGTCTTTGTGACGACGGTCATGGCGCAACGGGTGGGCGGCCTGCAGGGGGTGATCCAGCGGCTCCAGCTTGCCGTCGCCCACCGGTTCACCCTGGCCTTTCTGCGGCCCGACCTGGCGGCGCTGGCGGGGATGGCGCTGCGCCCGCGGGTGCTGCTGCCGGAGGCCGACTCTACCTTTGTCGCCTGGCTGCGCTACTGGCGGGCGCTGCCCCGGCCAGACGGGCAGGCGACCCACAACGGGCATGAACCGGCGCTGCTTGCCTTTGAAGCAGCTCAGGAGCGACCTGATGCTTAAGGCCTATGTTGCTCCGCCGGTGGATGAAGTCCGGCTGCTTGCCGACGCGGCGGCGTGGGTCCAGGCGCATATCACTTCCTGGCCGGATGGGGTTCCGGATCGCACTGCGCTTCAGGCGCTGACCGGACAGGTGGGGATTGACCTGGCGACGGCGATTTTTTATCAGGCGCTGCTGGCCTCGCCGCAGCATGGCCCCTTTGTCTGCGCAGTAGACCGGTTGCCGGCTGCGCCCTGGGCAGGGGAGGCGGGCGCAACGCTGCTGATCGCGCCGGCGCTCTACTACCGGGAGTTGCCCCAATATGGCGGCGACGGCGCGGCGATTGGGGCCATTGCCCAAGCCTGCGGCTTCCGCACGGTAACCGCGCCGCTCTTGAGCAAGGGGAGCCTGAGTCGCAATGCCGCGCTCCTGGCCGAGGCGCTGGCCGGGCAAGCGGGGCCGGTGATCCTCCTGTCGCTCAGTGTGGGCGGCGGCGAGGTGCGGCTGCTGCTGGACCGGTGGGCAGCCGACCCGCTGCTGGACAAGCTGGCCGGTTGGATCAACGTCTGCGGGCTGGTGCGGGGTGTGCCCCTGGCCGACCGGCTCCTGCGCAGCCCCATCCGCCGCGTTCATGCCCGCGCCATCTGTGGCGCAATCGGGCTGGACTTCGAGCTAGTGCGCGAGCTGGACCCGGCCCATGCCCTCTGGCAACGGCCCTT
>DATLZJ010000106.1:0-2877 GCA_035574055.1 Caldilineaceae bacterium | reverse complement strand
CCCGCCGCTTTCGGGCGGACGTGGGCATCCGCGGCGACCGCATCGTCCAGATCGGCCACCTGCCGGACGCCGGGGCCGGTCAGGTGATAGACGCCAGCGGCAAGGTGGTCGCGCCCGGCTTTGTGGATGTACACAACCATTCTGATGCCTGGCTGCGCAAGACGCCCCATCTCGTCTCCAAGACCATGCAGGGCTTCACCACCGAAGTGATCATGGCCGACGGCATCTCCTATGCCCCGGTCAGCCCCTATAACATTCACGACTGGATTACCTATCTGCGGGCGCTCAACGCGCTGCGCTTCGAGGAGTATACCGGCTGGACCAGCCTGGCGGAATACATGGCCGGTTTGGACCGGGCCAACGTTCAGAACTCGATCGCCCATGTGCCCTATGCCAATGTGCGCACGCTGGCGCTGGGCTTTGGCCGTGAGACGCCCGATGATTACCAGCGCCGCCAGATCATCGCCGAAGTAGAGAAGGGCATGGAGGCGGGCGCGGTGGGTCTCTCCACTGGATTGGACTATGTGGCCCAATGGTTTGCCTCGACCGAGGAATTGGTCGAGGCGTGCCGCCCGCTGGCCGCAAGCCAGGGCTTATACGTGACCCACATGCGCTATAAGCGGGGGACGCTCTGGGCGCTCAAGGAGGCAGTGGAGATCGGTAAACGGGCGGGCGTGCCGGTCCATATCTCCCATCTCAAGGGGACCAGCCCGGCGCTAACAGAGCAGATCATCACCTACATTGACACGGTGGCGGTCAACGAGGTGGACTTCTCCTTCGATGTCTATCCCTATCTTCCCGGCTCGACCATGCTCAACTACTGGCTGCCCTACAGCGTCTATGAGCAGGGGCCGTTGAACGTGTTGCCGCACCTGCGCCGGCCAGAGGTGCGGGCGCAGATGGGGGAGAACCTGCGCCATGTTGCGCTGGACCAGACCCACATCGCCTGGCTCCCCGGCAAGGAGAACAGCCGCCACCAGGGTCAGCTCGTCTCTGACTATGTGGCCGAGACCGGGCTGCCGGCGCCAGAGGCGCTCTGCAACCTGTTGATCGAGGAGAATTTGGGTGTGCTGCTGGTCATGCATCAGGGAGACGACGATCTGATCGGCCCCTTCCTGGCCCACGACCGCTACATGATGGGCAGCGACGGCATCTATCATGAGGATGGCGCGATCCACCCGCGCCAATACGGCTCGGCGGCGCGGCTGCTGGGGCCGGCGGTGCGCGACAAGGGATGGTTGACGCTGGAGGACGCGGTCTATAAGTTGAGCGGCTTTCCCGCACGGCGATTTGGCCTGACCCAACGGGGCGAGCTACGCGAGGGCTGGTACGCCGATGTGGTGGTCTTTGACCCTGACACAATTACTGACCGGGCAACCTATCGCGACCCTCATCAACTGGCGGTGGGCGTGGAGCATGTTCTGGTCAACGGCGCGGCGATCATTGCCGGCGGACAGCCTGTGACGGAGCTGCCTTCCCCGCTGCCCGGTCGCGCGCTGAAGTTCAAGCAGCCATAGGAGCCAGCGATGCGGACGGCGCGTGTGGACCGAGCTACTCAAGAGACCACCGTCAGCGTGCAGTTGACCTTGGACGGGACGGGCCGCGCCCAGGTCGAAACCGGCATCGGCTTTCTGGACCATATGCTGACGCTCTTTGCCGGTCATGGGCTGTTTGACCTGGACGTGCGTGCGCAGGGCGACCTGCACATTGACGAGCACCACACGGCGGAAGACACGTTTCTCTGCTTGGGTAAGGCGCTGGATCAGGCGCTTGGCGACCGGCGGGGCATCGTGCGCACGGGGTACGCCTATGTGCCGATGGACGAAAGCCTGGCCCGGGTCGTGGTTGACCTGGGCGGGCGGCCTTACTGTGTCTTTGACGCCGATTTTGTGACCCCGCGGCTAGGCGGGTTGGGGACGGACCTGATTTTCCACCTCTTCGAGAGCCTGGCGTTCCAGGCGCGCATGAATCTCCATGCGGTGGTGCTTTATGGCCGCAATGACCACCATAAGGTAGAGGCGCTCTTCAAAGCATTGGCGCGGGCCTTGGATGCCGCGACCCGGCTGGATGAGCGCCGCAGCGGTGTGCCCAGCACCAAGGGCACCCTCACGGCGTAGGCCCATGGAGCCGGTGGAACTGTGACGCAGCAAGGCAGGCCCGCGCTCTATCTCGTCGCTACACCGATTGGCAACCTGGGCGACATCACTCTGCGGGCATTGGAGACGCTCAAGCAGGTGGATGTGATCGCCAGCGAAGACACACGCAAGACGGGGCGTCTGCTCAAGCACTTCGGCATCGAAAAGCCCCAGATTCCTTTTCATGAGCATAATGAGCGCCAGGCAGGAGCGCGCATCCTGGGGCTGTTGCAGAGCGGAAAGTCGGTGGCGCTGGTTACTAATGCCGGCACCCCCGGCATCAGCGACCCCGGGTTTAGCCTGGTGCGGCGCGTGCTGGAGGCGAACGCGGCCGGCGCACAGATCGGCCTGACCCTGATCCCCGGCCCGACGGCGCTGATCATGGCGCTGGTGCTATCGGGGCTGCCGGTGCATAGCTTCACCTTTCGTGGCTTCCCGCCGCGCAAGCCGGGCGCACGGCAGCGCTTTCTGGCCGTGGACAAGGACTCACCCCACACTCTGATCTTTTACGAAAGCCCCCACCGGCTGGCGGCCTTTCTTCAGGATGCACTGGCCGTCTATGGCGACCGGCCCGCGGCCATTGCCAATGACCTGACCAAGCTCTACGAGCGGATCGAGCGGGGGCGTTTGGCCGAGCTGGCCGCGGTCGAGCGGCGTGATTTGCGGGGAGAGTTTATTGTCGTGATCGGCGGGGCAGGAACCGAAGAGGATGAACCGCAAGGCGAGGAAGAGGAGGAGACAT
>DATLZJ010000105.1:0-6825 GCA_035574055.1 Caldilineaceae bacterium | reverse complement strand
GGAGGCAAGCAGATTGACCAGAAAGACCAGTTCCATCGTTCCCCCCGCTCCCGCCTAGCCCCGTTCCAGACGAAGACGGTACTGGAGAAGCATCTCGCCGCCCACCACCACCAAGAGGATCACTCCTTGGAGCAACTGGTCAATGCCCGCCGGTTGGATGGCGTCGCCGCCCACCAGGAGACCGGCAAAGAGATACGAGACCAGCACAATCGCCAGCGGGTTTAGCTTCGCCAGCCAGGCGACGATGATGGCCGTGAAGCCATAGCCGGGCGAGAAGCGCTCCTGTAAACGGTGGACGACGCCCGCCACTTCGCTCATGCCCGCCAGCCCGGCAAACCCGCCGCTCAGGGCCATGACCAGCATGATATTGCGCGCCAGGTTGATGCCTGCATAGCGCGCCGCACGGGGGTTGTCGCCCACCACCGTCACCTCAAAGCCCCAGCGGGTGCGCTGCCAGACCTGCCACAACACCAGGGCCAGCAGGAGCGCCAGGAAGATGCCGAAATGGGCTGTCAGCCCGCGCAAGGCGGGGATCACGTCGCTGTAGTCGGTCAGGCGCGGCAGCCAGGCCGAACGGGGAAACTGAGGCGTCAACCCAAAGCCCCGCTCGCCCCAAGGGCCGTAGACAAAATAGTTGTTCCATAAAATGGCGACATAGTTCAACATCAGCGTGGTGATGATCTCGTTGACGTTGAGCTTGGCCTTGAGGAAACCAGGGATCAGCCCCCAGAGCGCGCCGCCGATAAAACCGGCAACAGCCATCGCGCTCAACATGAGCCAGGAGGGCGTCTCCGGCGGAAGCCAGAACAGGGCCACGCCGGTCGCCATCCATGCGCCCAGAAAAAGCTGACCCTCGGCGCCAATATTCCAGAGACGCATCCGGAAGGCGATGGAGACGCCCAAGCCCGCCAGGATCAGCGGCGTGGCCTTGATGGTGGTGTCGGACCAGGCGTAGGCGGAGCCAAAGGCCAGCTCGGCCATGCTGCGATAGACCAGCCAGGGGTTAGCCCCGGCTAGGCGCAGCAGGAGCGCGCCCACCAGCAGCGCCGCAGCGATCAAGATCACCGGCGCGAGCAGCGACAACCAACGGGGCTGCTCCGGGGCGCGCTCGATGCGCAGGCGGGTGCGGTTGGTGGGCTTGGCGGCCAGCGCCTGATCGCTTGTCATTGTTCACAATTGTTCATGATTGTTCGCTATTGTTCGCGCATTACGGGGCGCTTGTCACGGCTTGCTTGCCACCGGCTGCTTGTCCGTAGCCGCTTGCTGCGGCTGGCCGGCCACCGTCGCGCCGGCCATCATCAGGCCAACCTGTTCAAGCAACGCGTTGTCGCTCTCCAGGCCGCCCTGGCCCATAGCCATCTCACCCACAGTCACCTCGCCCACAATGCGGCCCTCGTAGAGCACGGCGATACGGTCGGACAGGGCGAAGATCTCGTCCAGGTCTTCGGAAATGAGCAGAATGGCCGCGCCCTGGTTGCGCTCCTGCACCAAAATGCGCCGCACATTCTCCGTCGCGCCCACGTCCAGCCCCCGTGTGGGATAGGCGGCGATCATCACCAGCGGCTGTTGGGAAATCTCGCGCGCCAGGATCACCTTCTGCAAGTTGCCGCCGCTCAACAGGCGGGCCGGCGTCTCCTCAGATGGGGCGGCAATGTTGAAGCGGCGGATCAGCTCTTGAGCCTGGCGGCGCATGGCGCTGCGGCTGAGAAAGAAGCGCCCGCCCACCGCCTGCTTGCGATAGCTCTTGAGCGCCAGGTTTTCGGCAATGGAGAGGTTGGGCGCGCTGCCGGTGGCGCTGCGGTCCTCCGGCACATAGGCGATGCCCGCCTCGATCATCACAATCGGCGGCGCATTGGTGACGCTCTTGCTGGAGATGACGATGCGCCCCCCCTGGACGGGGCGCAAACCGCAGATGACCTCCGCCAGCTCGCGCTGGCCGTTGCCCGCCACCCCGGCAATCCCCACGATTTCACCAGAGCAAACCCGAAGCGAGAGCTTGCGCAGCGCAGGCAGCCGCTTGTCGTTGAGCGCCTCGACCTCCTCCAGCGTCAGCCGCACCTCGCCGATCCGGGCCGGTGGTTTCTCCAACCGGAAAAGCACCTCGCGCCCGACCATCAGGCTGGCAAGCTGGCTCTTGGTGACGCCGGCGGCGGGCACCGTGGCGACATACCGGCCATTGCGCAGCACGGTGATGCGGTCGGCAATGGAAAGCACCTCGTCCAACTTATGGCTGATGAGGATGATCGTCTTACCTGCGCTCGTCATCTCACGCAGGGTAGCAAAGAGGGTCTCGGTCTCCTGGGGGGTGAGCACCGCGGTCGGCTCGTCGAGGATCAGAATCTCCGCGCCCCGGTAGAGCAGCTTAATGATCTCAACCCGCTGTTGCTCGCCCACGGACAACTGCCAGATTTTGGCGCGTGGGTCCACCGGCAGGCCGAACTCCCGGCCAATGCGCTCGACCTCGGCTTCGATCTTGCCGGTGTCCAGCACCAGGCCCACCTCGCGCAGCCCCAGGATCACATTCTCGGCGACGGTCTGCGAGGCAACCAGCATAAAATGCTGGTGGACCATGCCCACCCCGGCGCGGATGGCGTCGCGCGGGGAGCGAAACTCGACCGGCTGCCCCTTGACGATGATCTGGCCGCTATCCGGGCGATACAGGCCGGCGAGGATATTCATCAGGGTAGACTTGCCTGCGCCGTTCTCCCCCAAAAGCGCATGGACCTCCCCCTGGTACGCGCTGAAGGTGACATCGTCGTTGGCGACGACGCCCGGAAAGCGCTTGGTGATATTTCGCATCTCAACGGCGACAGTCGGGTCGGCCATGCAATCGGTCTCGGCGAAGCGGGTCCGGTGGATAGAAACCTGCTGAGTCGCGTACCAGCCGGTAGCGTATTGACATTGATATTATTGATATTGATGGACCAAGCGATCCTAAGGGAAGGATGCCAGATGCAGGGGAAAATCGCAAAACAGGGGAAAACTACAAAGGCCGGAACCGCGTCTCCGCCCGATTCTTTACAACCCCTACCAACTTTGGTATGCTCATGGCGGCAGGGGCAGCCCTGGCCGTATGTTGTGTGTATCCGGCGGCCATCCCGATCACCGACCAAGCGGATGGCCGCCGGACGATGGACCGGCAGCAGGAACAACGCGACCCTTGGACCTTGTCTCCACCCCACGCCGCCTGGCCGGCGGCAGCAGCGCTCTGGCCTCCATGGCGGCGCGCTTCCAGGAACTGCTCCGCTACCGCGACCTGATCCGCAACCTGGTCGTCAGCGAGTTGAAGGCTCGCTATAAGAACAGCGTCCTGGGCTTCGTCTGGAGCCTGCTCAACCCCCTGGCGATGATGATGGTCTTCACCGTCGTCTTTGGCGTGCTGTGGCCCAACCATGACATCCGCAATTACCCGATCTTCCTGCTCTGCGGGCTGCTGCCCTGGAACACCTTTGCCGCCAGCATCACCGGCAGCATGACCAGCGTCGTCGCCCAAAGCAACCTGATCAAGAAGGTTTACTTCCCGCGCGAGGTGCTGCCCATCGCCTCGGTGCTGGCCCAGTTGGTTAACTTCCTCCTGGCCCTGCTGGTGCTCTTTGCCGCGCTGCTGGTCTTTCGCGCCAACTTCAGCCCGTGGCTCTGGACCCTGCCGCTGATCATCCTTATCCAGACCTGCTTCACCCTGGGCATCGGCCTGATCCTCAGCACCCTCCATGTCTTTTACCGGGACACGCTGATGGTCATGGAGGTGGTCATGCTCGCCTGGTTCTTTTTGACGCCCGTCTTCTACTCGGTCCGCCAACTGCCCGCGACCTATACGCTGCTGGGCGTTGAGCTGGATGTACACCGGCTGCTCTACATCCTGAATCCGATGGCCTCGATCATCAATGTCTATCGGGACCTGCTTTACTACGGCTATCGCACGGACCCCGACTTCTTCATTCGCACGACGCTGACCGCGCTGCTGGTGCTGCTCTTGGGCTACTGGTTCTTTGCGCGCTACAGCGATCGGTTCGGCGAAGAAGTGTAGCCGGGCTACAGACTATGGCTGTTCAGCGCACCCGCACCCTGCTGCCGGGCGAGCCGTTGGTCGAGCTACGCAACGTCTCCCGGCGCTTTGAAAAGCGGCTGGAGCGCAGCCGCTCGCTCCAGGAGCTATTCATCCGCTTTCTTCGTCGTCGCCGCCCCCAAGTGGACGAGTTCTGGCCCGTGCGCGATCTCTCGCTCGCGATTCACCAGGGTGATTGCGTTGGCATCATCGGCCCCAACGGCTCTGGCAAAAGCACCCTGCTCAAGCTCATCACCGGCATCCTCGCCCCTACCACCGGCGATCTGGCCGTGCGCGGACGGGTCTGCGCGCTGCTGGAGCTGGGCGCCGGCTTCCATCCCGACCTGACCGGACGGGAGAACATCTACCTCAACGGCTCGATCTACGGCCTCAGCCGCGCCGAAATGGACCAACGGCTGGAGCGCATCATCGCCTATGCCGGATTGGGCGATTTTATTGATACGCCCATCAAGCACTACTCGTCGGGCATGTATGTGCGCCTGGGCTTTGCCGTCGCCATCCACACCGACCCGGACCTGCTCCTGGTGGACGAAGTGTTGGCGGTGGGCGACGCCGCCTTTCAGAGTAAGTGCATGGAGAGCATCTACCGCTTCCGGCAGAACGGCGGCACCCTGCTGCTGGTCTCCCATGACCTCGACGCCATCCAAACCCTCTGCACCCGCGCCCTCTGGATCGAGAATGGCCTGATCGCGGCGGAAGGCGCGCCGACGGAGGTCGTCATGGCCTATCGGCGCCATGTGGCCGAGCAGGAAAACCAAGACGCGCCGCAGCGCGCGCCCAGCCATGCGCTGCCGGAAGAACGGCGCTGGGGCGACGGCGAGGTGCAGATTACCCAGGTGGAAATCTGTGATGGGAACGGCAAGCCCTGCACTGCCTTTATTACCGGCGATGCGCTGCTGGTCCGGCTCCATTACACCAGCCGGAGCCGGGTCGAGCATCCGGTCTTTGGCCTCGCCATCCACCACCAAAATGGGACGCTGGTCTTTGGCCCCAATACCCAGTTTCACGGGCTGGAGATCGCCGCCATCGAAGGGCCGGGCGTCATCCGCTACCACATCCCAAGCCTGCCCCTGCTGGAGGGCCACTACAGCCTCTCGGCAGCGGTGGTCAACCGGTCTGACACGGTCATCTACGACTATCACGACCGCGCCTACAGCTTCCGCGTGGTCCATAGCCCGTCTCGCGCCGGTTACGGCCTGGTACAGATGCCGGGCGTCTGGCAGCATGAAGCCGGCCTGCCGCCGGCGGAGACGGCTGCTGTGCCGGTGGAGGCGCTCCCCCACTTGACATAGGCGAAAGGCAAACGCACGCGTGGCGGACTCTACATCAAGCCTGGACGCCGGTCTGGATACTGGCCTTGACCATGACTTCCTCCACTACATGGGCATGGATGTCGCCGTGCTGCGGCGCATCCAACGTTTCTATCTGCCCTTCTTCGCCGGCTGCCGCCAAGTGGTGGACTTGGGCTGCGGCGACGGGCACTTTGTGGCCCTGCTGCTGGAGGAGGGGTTCGAGGCATTGGGCGTTGATGCCGACGACAAAGCCTATGCCGAAGCCCAGGCCAGGGGCATCCCCATGCGCTGTGAGAATGTCTTTGACTACTTGGCCGCCGCGCCCGACGCCAGCCTCGACGGCCTCTTCAGCGCCCATCTGGTCGAGCATCTGCCCTATCCCAAGGCAATGGAGCTGGTCACGCAGGCCCATCGCATCCTGCGCCCCGGCGGGCGCCTGGTGCTGGCGACGCCCGATGTGCGCTCGCTCTACACCCACCTGGAAAGCTTTTATCTCCACTTCGGCCATGTGACCTTTTACCACCCCCGGCTGCTCTGCTTCTTCCTGGAGCACGCCGGCTTTGTCCAGGCTGAGTATGGCGTGAACCCGGCCACGGCCTCGCCGTTGCTGCCGGAGATACAGACCCTGGCCCAACAGCCGCCCCGCATTCCAGGCAAACCGGGCGACCTGCTGCCCTATCGCCGCGAGATTCCCCCCCAAGGCGGCTCCCCGATCCGGCGGCTCAGCCACCGCGCCAAACGCTGGCTGGCCCGCTGGCTGGTCCTGCCCTTCACCGATAGCCTCGCCGCCGCCACCCACGACCGGCTGGCCGCGCTCGACCGGGACCTGATGGCGCTGACCCAGGCGCTCAACCTGCTCAATGGCCCTTATGAATGTTATGCCACCGCGCGCAAGCCTGAACCGCCGTCCGAGACCCAACCGTGAGCCAGAGACCGCACCTTGTCCTCTTCAGCCATGATGTGATCGGCCCCAAAATGGCCGGCCCCGGCATCCGCTATTTCCACCTGGCGCGTGTGTTGGCCGCTCAGATGCCCGTCACCCTAGCCGCGCCGGGGGCCGCGCCCGCCGACCTGGGCACTGTGCCCTTTGCGGTCGCAGCCTTTCGCGAAAATCACTGGCCCGACGTGCAACGCCTGGCCGCGCAGGCGTCGGTCATCCTCGCCCCAAGCGATCTGGTGGGCCTCTTTCCCCAGCTTGGCGACGGTCCCGCGCCGCTGGTCATTGACGGCTATGACCCGCTGCTCTCAGAGTGGCTCGCCATGCACCACCACTTGCCTCTGGCCGAGCAGCATCGCCTCTGGCAGACGCGGCTGGCCCATCATGCCGTCCAGTTTCGGGTGGGCGACTTCTACATCTGCGCCAGCGAGCGCCAGCGGGACTGGTGGATCGGCCAGTTGGAGGCCCAGGGGCGCATCAACCCCGCCACCTATGCCGGCGACCCGACTCTGCGCCGGTTGCTGGACGTG
>DATLZJ010000104.1:0-4175 GCA_035574055.1 Caldilineaceae bacterium | reverse complement strand
GGCGTTGTCGGTGCGCCGGATCGTTATCACCGGCATCCTCGCCGCGGTCGCCGTTCTCTTGGGCCAGACGCGCTTGGGCTTTATCCCCGTACCCAACATGTCCGGCAATGCCACGGTCATGCATGTGCCGGCCATTGTCGGCGGGGTGATGGAAGGGCCGCTCGTCGGTGGGCTAATCGGGCTGATCTTCGGCATTTACAGCTTCTTGCAGGCCACCATCCCGGCCTTCAAGGACCCGCTGGTCGCCATTCTCCCGCGGCTCTTCATCGGCATCACCGCGTATTACACCTATGCTGCGCTGCGCCGCAACAGTGAATATACGGCGCTGATCGCAGCAGGCGTGGTGGGCACGCTCACCAACACCGTGCTGGTGTTGGGCATGATGGTCCTGCGCGGCTATCTGCCGCCGGAGGCCATCATCCCCATCATTCCCCAGGCCATCGCGGAGATCATCTTCGCGGCGGTGATCACTGTGGCGGTTGTCGCCGCCTGGAAGAACATCGAGGGGGGGCGCAGGGGGTCTTCGGTCTAAGGCATGAACGTGTCAACCGTCTCCCAGGCAACCACAGGCGGCCAGGGAGAAAAGCCGGGGGTGCGGCGCAGGCTGCTGCCCGTGATCTTGGTCCTGGCGCTGGCCTGGATAGGCGTCTTTTACCTCCAGCGCCAGGAGCATGGGACGGGGCTGGTAGGACAACCGGCCCCACCCTTGGCGATCAGCACCTTTGACGGGGAGCCGCTGGCCCTGACCGATCTGCGCGGCCAGGGGGTGGTGGTCAACTTCTGGGCGAGCTGGTGTGAACCCTGCCGGGTTGAGATGCCGCTCTTGGCCGAGGCCGCCCAGGCCAATCGGGGGCAGATCGCCTTTGTCGGCGTCAATGTGCTGGACAGCGAGCCGGCGGCCCGCGCCTTTCTGGCCGAATTCGGCGTCACGTACCCCAACGGCCCCGATACCGATGACCGCTGGGCGCGCCGGTTCGGGGCCGACGGCGTGCCGGCCACCTTCTTTATTGACAGCGAGGGAGTGGTGCGCAGCGTGGTGCTGGGGCCTGTGGCCGGCGCGGCCGAGTTGGAGCGCCACCTGGCGCGTATTCGCCCCCGCTGACTCGCCATTTGGCAGTCGCTGGGCGCGGAAACTGAAGCCGCTTTCCGGCAGCTCAATGGTGCGGCGGCGCCAGGCGAGGTCTTCTTTACCGTGGACTTTGACGCCGGCCACACCTTCCACGTCAACAACTGGCCGGAGATGGCGAGTGAGGTATAGCCTACCGCAAATGACGCCGGAACCAGGCAGCGGCCAACCGCGCCACCTGCTCAAGCGCACCCGGCTCCTCAAATAGATGGGTCGCGCCCGGAATGATCTCCAGCGCCTTTTCCGCCTGCAACTGGTTAAAGGCCGCTTGATTCAAGGGGATGACCGGGATATCGTCGCCGCCGACGATCAAGAGCGTCGGCGCTCTCACCTGCGCCAAGACAGGGCCTGCCAGGTCGGGCCGCCCACCCCGTGAGACGACCGCATGGACCGCCTCCGGCCGTTCCGCTGCGGCCATGAGCGCCGCGGCGGCTCCGGTGCTCGCGCCAAAATAGCCGATCTTCATCCCGTGCAGCGCCGGCTGCTCCAGCAGCCAATCGGTCGCGCCGACCACACGCCGGGCCAGCAGCTCGATGTCAAAGCGCAGGTGGCGTGTGTAAATATCTACCCCTTCCTCCTGCGCAGTCAGCAGGTCAAAGAGCAAGGTGCCCAGCCCGGCCTCGCGCAACGTGCGCGCGACGAACTGGTTGCGCGTGCTGTGGCGGCTGCTCCCGCTGCCGTGGGCAAAGACCACAAGCCCCTGGGCGCCGTCCGGCAGCGCCAGCTCCCCCTCTAGGGTAACTGCGTCTACAGGGATCTGCACTTGCCGGTTGCCGATGACGTGGGTAGTCATCTTGCGACTCCCTTCTGTAACTCGGCGGCATGGGCCAACAGTTCACGCACCTCTTCATCGGTGGTCTGGCTAAAGTCCGCGTACCACATGCCTACCCCCCAGAATGGCTGCGGCGTTTCGGCGCAGACGATCTTGTCGGAGATGCGCTCAAACGCCTCACAGGTCTCACTCGCCGCGGTCGGCACGGCCACCACGACTTGGGCCGGCTGCTGGGCGCGCACGCCATGCACCGCAGCCGCCATGCTCGCGCCGGTGGCGAGGCCATCATCCACCAAGATCACCGTCTTATTGCGCAGGTCAGGCGCGGGCCGGCCGCTGCGGTAAACGCGCTCGCGCCGCTCCAGCTCCCGCTGCTCGCGCGCGGCCACTGCATCAATGACGGGCGCGGGAATATTCAACGCCTCGATTACAGCCTGGTTCAGCACCCGCACACCGCCGGAGGCGATAGCGCCCATCGCCAGTTCCTCTTGTCCCGGCACCCCCAGCTTGCGCACCAAAAAGACATCCAACGGCGCATGGAGCGCAGCGGCGACCTCAAAGGCGACCGGCACGCCCCCGCGCGGCAGCCCCAGCACCACCACATCAGGCCGGTCGGCAAACATGGTTAGCTTGCTTGCCAGCCGCCTGCCGGCGTCCCGTCTATCCAGAAAAAGCGAAGCCATCAGCGCCTCCTTGTCTTTTCATATACCAGTTTTCATATCTACCTGGTCTTTTCACCTCTACCTGCTCACCTACAGACTTTTCAAGTGCAGGCCGCCCATGCGCCTCCCCCCACCATCGCGCCTGCTCAATGATGCCCTTGACCCCGAGGCAACGCCCTACACCGGCCCTTTATGCGTAGCAGAATTTAGACACCCCGCCAATCCATCCTGACCCACCGGCGGATACAATCAGGAGCATACTTTCCATTTAAGTGCGTTTTATCTATCCTCATTGGACCCCTACCTCTAGGTGTACTATTTCCGGGTCTATAACGCAAGCGCCTACCGCGGCCTATTGTAGCCACGCGGCATCCGTGATACCCAGAGATATCAATCCAGACCGCCACAGGGACATCTCGGCTTGCCCTGGTAAATTCCAGGATGGGGTATGGCCGAGCGGAAAGGAGTGGAATATGCAGTTTGAGGAATTTGTTGGGCAAGTCCAACATCGTGCCCGACTGGCTTCCCAGGGAGAAGCCATGCGCGCCATCTGCGCCACACTAGAGACCTTGGGCGAGCGGCTATATGACGGCGAGGCCGCGCACGTTGCCGCCCAGCTCCCACCCGGCATTGGCGCCTATCTACGGCTGGCGAAGCGGCAAGAGCGCTTCGATATACAGGAATTCTTTAAGCGGGTTGCCGAGCGCGAGGGCGCAGGCGTGGATGTGCCCGATGCCGCCCACCATGCGCGGACGGTGATCGAGGTGCTGCAAGAGGCGGTCACCCCCGGCCAACTTCGGCACCTGCGCGAGCAGCTTCCCGACGACTACGCGCCGCTCTTCGAGGCGGGCAGCCAAGGGGACATGAACATCAACCGGTAACCCGGCTCTGGAGAGAGCGCCGGAGGCGCTGTGAGGCTTGGCAGCGCATGAACAGCGCCCGAAGTTTGGCAGGCTTCGGGCGCTGTTTAATCCATGTGCCAACGTTGCAACGACAGATGTTCCGTCACGGAGCGGGTTACCGCTTCGGTCGTTTGACGCTGGTGACAGCGGCCACCTTGCGCGGCGCGGGTTGGCGTGAGGAAGGGGTAACTGGCTCCGGCGGCAGCAGCGCAGGCTGAGCAGGAGCGCCAGCGCTACGGGGAGCCGGCTTGCCGGTCGCGCCTTTGGCCGGATTCCCCGCGCCCTTTGATCTGCGCGCCGGTTTGGGCGCTGCTTCCTCGACCAGCGCAGACGCTTTGGCCGCGGCGCGCTTGCGGCCGACCGTTTGGGATGCGGCGCTCGTCTTCCCCGTTTCCGCCCCCCTCTCCTTCACGGTCGCCCGCTTTGCCGGCCCAGCGCCGTCCGATCTACCTTGCCGTGTCTTGGCTTGGCCTTCCCCCTCGGCAGGCACCGCGGCGCGTCGTCGCGCCGCTCTCTCCTGTTTAGGGGTCGCCTCACCGGCAGATCGCGCCGGACGGCGCGATGCCCGTTGAGGCCCATCGGCGGCTGGCTCAACCGGGGATGCGGCTTTATTGGCCTGGCGATTGGCCTGGCGGGTCCGTTGCGGCGCAGCCGGCGCGCTCTCCTCCTTGCGGCGGCTGCGCGTCGCTTGCGCCCTCGCCGCCCCAGGCTTT
>DATLZJ010000103.1:0-6224 GCA_035574055.1 Caldilineaceae bacterium | reverse complement strand
AGGGCGAAAGTACTGAGCAGTACAACGCGCATATGGACAGCGTGCTCAACATCCGCCCCAACATCACCATGGACGATGGCATGGACCTGGTTGCGATGCTGCACACGAAGCGCAGCGAGCTATTGCCCGACGTGATCGGCGGCACCGAGGAGACCACCACCGGCGTGATCCGGCTGCGGGCCATGGCCGCCCAGGGCAAGCTGCGCTTCCCGGTCATCGCGGTCAACGACGCCCAGACCAAACACTTCTTCGACAACCGCTATGGCACCGGCCAGAGCACCATTGACGGCATCATCCGCGCCACCAACATCTTGCTGGCAGGCAAGAACTTCGTAGTCGGCGGCTATGGCTGGTGCAGCAAGGGCATTGCCATGCGCGCCCGCGGCATGGGCGCCAATGTGATCGTCACCGAAGTGGACCCGCTGCGCGCGCTGGAGGCGGTCATGGATGGCTTCCGGGTGATGCCCATGCAGGAGGCAGCCAAGGAGGGCCATGTCTTCTGTAGCGCCACCGGCGATATCCATGTGCTGGACCGGCATCATTTCGCGGCCATGCGCGATGGCGCGATCCTGGCAAACAGCGGCCATTTCGATGTCGAGATCAACATGAAGGCGCTGCGTGAAGAGGCGGTGAAGGTCACGCGTGTGCGTGACTTCCTGGATGAGTACACCCTGCCCGATGGCCGCCGGCTCTATGTGGCGGGCGAGGGGCGTCTGGTCAACCTGGCCGCAGCCGAGGGGCACCCCAGCGCGGTGATGGATATGAGCTTTGCCAACCAGGCGCTGGCCGCGGAGTATATTCTCAAGCACGGCGCCGAGCTGGAGCACCAGGTCTATGATGTGCCGGAGTCTATTGACCGGGAGATCGCCGCGCTCAAGCTTGAGGCGATGGGCATCGAAATTGACACGCTGACTCCGGAGCAGGAGTCCTATTTGAATGAATGGTCCCTGGGCACCGGCCACTAGGGGATTGACCGAGATTATCCAAGAGAGGAAGATACATGACCACCTTTATGACATCTCCTAGCCTTCTGTTCACCAGCGAGTCGGTGACAGAAGGCCACCCCGACAAAATGTGCGACCAGATCAGCGATGCGGTGCTGGATGCACTCTTTGCCCAGGACCCATACTCGCGCGTGGCCTGTGAGACCTGCATCAAAACAGGCTTTGTCATGCTCTTGGGCGAGATCACCAGCAAAGGGCGTGTCAATTACGACGAGCTGGTGCGTCAGGTCGTCAAGGAGATCGGCTTTGACGACAGCCGCAAGGGCTTTGACGGCAACACTTGTGGCGTGCAGGTGGCGATTGCGGCCCAAAGCCCAGACATTGCGATGGGCGTGGACAAGGCGCTGGAGGCCAAGGCGGGCGAGATGGTAGACGAGATCGAGGCCATCGGCGCGGGCGACCAGGGCATGATGTTCGGCTTTGCCTGCGACGAGACGCCGACGCTCATGCCCATGCCCATCTACCTGGCCCACAAGCTGGCCCGCCGGTTGAGCGAAGTCCGCAAGCAGAACATTCTGCCCTGGCTGCGGCCCGACGGCAAGACTCAGGTGACGGTCGAGTACGCCTATGGCAAGCCCCGTCGCATCCATACCGTCTTGATCAGCACCCAACATGACCCGGAGATCGAACAGGATCAGATCCGCCAGGAGCTGATCGAGAAGGTGATTGACCCGGTGCTGCCTGCTGACCTGGTGGACCGGAACCTGCGCATCTTCACCAACCCGACCGGGCGCTTTGTCGTAGGCGGGCCGATGGGCGACGCCGGCGTCACCGGGCGCAAGATTATCGTAGATACCTACGGCGGCATGGGGCGGCATGGCGGCGGCGCTTTCAGCGGCAAGGATTGCACCAAGGTAGACCGCAGCGCCGCCTACGCTGCGCGTTGGGTCGCCAAAAACATTGTGGCGGCAGGTCTGGCGAGCCGCTGTGAGATCCAACTGGCCTATGCCATCGGTGTGGCCCGCCCGTTGAGCATCAATGTCGAGACCTTTGGCACCGGACGGGTGAGCGATGAGCGCATCGCCCAGTTGATCGGTGCGCATTTCGACCTGCGGCCTGGCGCCATCATCCGTGATCTGAACCTGCGCCGGCCCATCTACCGCCAGACCGCAGCCTACGGTCACTTTGGGCGGGATGATATTGATCTGCCCTGGGAGGATACGAGCCGGGCGGCGCTGCTGCGCGAGGCGGCGGGCCTGCGCGAGATGGCGCACGCCTGAACGCGCTCGCACACCTTCGAGGTATAGGTTTGCGCTGCGCTTTGTGGCATGGCCCGCGCGGGAAGCTTGCGAATGCGACCGTTGCCGCCCCGCGCCGGGCAGGTCCGGTTTCGGACCGTAATTATCCCAAATCACAGGCCGCAACTTTCCTTTTGGTTGCCGCCCCGCGCCGGGCAGGTCCGGTTTCGGACCCTGCCCGGCGCGGCGGTATAATGGCCTGTATGAACTCAACCGGACGGTCAACCGCCGCGCCCACCGCGCGGCGGTCTTCTGTAAAGGCTGTAAAGGTCGGGCGCTGCCTGATGGGGAGCCTGCTGGCGCTATGGCTGGCCGGCTGCTCCGTGGTTGCTCCACCCCCGCCGCGCGCGGCCGTTGCGCTGCCCGGTGTAGTTGTCGAACGTGCGGCATCCACCGCGCGGGTGGGGCAGGCGCGTTATTTCGCAACCACCGTCCGCCTGCCGGCGTATCCTATTGAGAAATACCAGACGCCCGCCCTGGACCCGCTCTACCGGTGGCCCTATCAGGCCTTTGATCGGGAACGTTTTTGGGCGGAGGCGCCCGATCCCACGGTGCGCGAGTACCGGCTGCTGGTCCTGGAGAACGCCTATCTGGAGGTCAGCATCCTGCCGGAGCTGGGCGGGCGCATCTGGCAGGTGCGCCACAAGCCGAGCGGCGCGGCCATGTTCTACCAAAACCGGGTGGTCAAGCCGTCGCCCTGGGGGCCGGCCAACCAATTGGGCTGGCTGGCGCTGGGCGGGCTGGAGTGGAACCTGCCGGTCATTGAGCATGGCTATGATTGGGGAACCCCGTGGGTTGTCGCGCCGTTTCAGAGGGAGGACGGCGCGGTGGGCGCGACCATTGCCACGCCGGACGATGGCCGTCTTCTCGAGGCCGTGATCACGGTGACGCTGCCGCCCGATGTGGCTTCTCTGGAGATTGCGCCGACCATTCGCAATCGGGCGGACAAGACCTTGCGCTTTGACTACTGGCATACGGCCATGCTGGCGCCCGGCTGGGCCAACCGTCCCTCGGCGGGGTTGCATTTTGTGCTGCCTGGCCGGCTGATGACCGTCCACAGCACGGGCGATATGGCGCTGCCCGGCCCCCAGGCGCGCTTTACCTGGCCCGATTATTTTGGCCGGGACTTGAGCCGGCTCGGCAACTGGGACCATTATCTGGGCTTCTTTGAGTATCCCGCAGCCCACGGCCCTTTTGTGGCCGTCTATGATACCGAGCAGGACGCGGGGGCGGTGCGGGTCTTTCCTGCGGAGGTGGCGCGCGGCAGCAAGGTTTTTGGGCTGGGCTGGCGGCGGGCCATCGGCAGCGAGCACTTTACCGACGACGGCTCCGGCTATGTGGAACTGCACGCGGGGCTTTCGCCCAGCTTCTTTGAGCAGGCGACGTTGCCCGCCGGGGGCGAAGTCAGCTGGAGCGAAGTCTGGTATCCGGTGGTGGGCATTGGCGACCTGGCGACGGCCAACCACATGGGCGCGATCTATGTGCAGCCCACCGCAAGCGGGCTGCGAGCGGCGGTCTATACCCCGGCGCCCTTTGTGGGCGCGCTGGTAGTCCAAGGGCAGCGGCCTTCTATGGAAGTGGCGGCTGCTCAACAGCCGGTGGAGGGCGATGGGCTGGCGATGCTGCGGATCCCGCTGGCGACGGGGCCGGACGCGCCCTTTCACACCCTGCTTGAAGGGGTCTCGCTGGCGCGTGTGGCGCAGGTTTGGCTTGAAGATGGGGCCGGGCAGGCGGTGCTGGCCTATACGCCCACGAACTGGTAAGCGACCTGATGCCAATTCTTGCTGATTTTCTATCTTCTATCGTTCTATTTTCTACTTTCTATTTTCTACTTTCTATTTTCTACCGTTCTACTCGCTCTCATCTCACTACGTTTGGCGGATGGTTCTCTCCTGAAGGCT
This sequence comes from Caldilineaceae bacterium, assembly GCA_035574055.1. GTDB lineage: Bacteria > Chloroflexota > Anaerolineae > Caldilineales > Caldilineaceae > QEUY01. The sequence goes on along the minus strand of DATLZJ010000103.1, from coordinate 2,081 downwards.
CATGATCAACCAACCACGCGATGGACTCTTTCCAACCTGGGTGCTCTGGATTATTGGACCGGTGACGGTGCTGGCCGCGGCGCTGATCATCTTTGCGGTGGTGCTGGGCATCCAGGCCGGCCAGCGCCAGGTGGAGATTCAGCGGCGACAGCAGGTGGGCATTGCCCTGCAGCGGGCGATGGATTACCGGGCCGAGGGGCGCTTGCAGGAGGCGCTGGCCGAATACCAGCGCGTGCTGGTGTTGGACCCCGGCAATGAGCTGGCCCAGGAGGGCATCCGCACCCTGGTAGAGCAGGCCGCGGCCAGCGGCCAGCCGGTGTCGGTCGCAGGGCAGACGCCCCCCAGCGGGACGGTGACCGCAACGGCCAGTTCGACCATCCCGCCGGCCCAGGCCGGCGGGAGCAATGCCGCCGCGCCTACAGCGACGCCCAGCCCCAACGCGGAGCGGCTCTACGCCCAGGCCCTGTCGATCTACCAGGCGGGCGATTGGGAGGGCGCCATCGAGCTGTTGCTGGCGCTGCAAGAGGAGGCCCCCGCCTACCAGGTTGCCCAGGTGGAGGAGATGCTCTACAACTGCTATGTGAGTCTGGCCGCGGCGGCAGACCAGGCGGGCGAGCTGGAGGAGGCGCTGGCTTATGTGGACAAGGCGCTGGCCCTGCGCCCCAATACCACGGCTCTGCAGGCCGCCCGCACCATTGCCGCCAACTATGTGGAGGCGCTCAGCCTGGAGGGCAAGGACTGGCCGCGCATGATCGAACTGCTGGAGGCCATCTACATCCAGGACCCCACTTACCGGGATGTGGAGAGCCGGCTGCAAGAGGCGCTGCTGGCCTATGGCGACCAACTGGCGCTGGAGAAGCGCTGGTGCGAAGCTCAAGAAAACTACGATGCAGCCATTGCCATCTCGGTGACGCCCGGCTCGATTGCCCGCCGCGATGAGTTCCAGGCCAAGTGTGAGGCCATCGCGGCCTTGACCGGCGCTTCCACCCCAAGCAGCCCGGCGCGTGTGACGCCTACCCCCACCAGCCTCGTCGCGTTGGCCGGCGCGGAGACGCCGGAGGCCACGCCGTTGGCGGCGGATGGGACGCCGGTAACATCAACGCTGGCAGCGGGCGAGACGCCCACGCCCGACCCGGCGGGTGATACACCGGCAGATGAAGCGCTGGTGGAGGCGCCCGCGGGCGCACCGGCAGGGGGGCGCATCCTCTTCTCCGCGCTCGACCCGGTCAACGGGCGCAACCTGATCATGATCCAGCCCGTGGGCCAGCAGGGCTTTCCGCCCATCCTGGCCGAGGATGGACAGCAGGCGGCCCTGCGCGGGGACGGCCAGCGCATGGTCTACCGCAACCTGCGCGGGGATAGCCGGGGGCTGACCGCGCTGGACCCGGCGACGGGGCTGGAGTTGCGCTTTACCACCTTTGCCGAGGACAGCTATCCCACCTGGAACGCCGAGGGCAACCTGATCGCCTTTGCCAGCAACCGCGAGGGGGATCGCCGCTGGCGCATCTATGTGCTGTGGGCCGATGTGGGCAACGAGGCGACAGCCATGGTCTACGGCGAGTCGCCCGACGGCCATCCGGCCGCCGACCGGCTGGCCTATCGCGGCTGCGATGAGAGCGGCAACCAGTGTGGCATTTGGGTCATGAGCTGGAGCGGCAGCGACCGCCGCCCGCTCACCACCGTCCAGGCCGACACCCAGCCCGATTGGTCGCCGACCGGCGGCTTTCTGGCCTTTATGAGCGACGGGCGAGACGGCAACCCGGAAATTTATCGGGTGGACACGGCCAATGGCGAGGTAACGCGGCTCACCAATAGCCCGGCGATTGACGGCCAGCCCGCGGTCAGCCCCGACGGTGCGTGGGTGGCGTTCTTGAGCAACCGTAACGGCGCCTGGGGCGTCTGGGCCGTGCCCAGCAGCGGCGGCGAGGCGCAGTTGCTCTTCCCGGTGGATGGCGGCGTCGGCGCCTGGCAGGACCAGGAACTCCAGTGGGTGAACTAGAAGGGGCAGGCCTTGTGTCTGCCCTTGTGGGCGCCACAAGAGCAGGCGCCCACAAGGGCCGGGCGCCCCTACTGTATCGTGG
>DATLZJ010000102.1:0-4315 GCA_035574055.1 Caldilineaceae bacterium | reverse complement strand
GATGAGCTGGATTGACGGGTCGTGCCACTTCATGATTTTGGCGGCTTCCAGCGCCTTGCGCCCGTATGCCTCCGCCTCCAAATGGCCGATCTGCCAGGGGCCATCCATCTCATTGCCCAGGCACCAATAGCGCACATGATGAGGCTCCCGATAGCCGTGGGCGGCGCGCAGGTCGGCATAGAGGGTGCCGGTGGGCGCGTTGCAGTACTCGACCAGGTTGCCGGCCTCTTCAATTGTGCCGGTGCCCAGGTTGACGCCGAGCATGGGCTGGGCGTTGATGGCTTTGCAAAACTCCATGAACTCGTTGGCGCCGAACTGGTTGGTCTCGATGGATTGCCAGGCCAGTTCGCGGCGGCGCGGGCGCTGTTCCTTGGGGCCAACGCCATCCAGCCAGTGATAGCCGCTGAGGAAGTTGCCGCCGGGGTAGCGGATGATGGTGTAATTCTGCTCGCGCAGCGCCTCCAGCACGTCCCGGCGAAATCCCCGCTCGTCGGCATGGGGCGAGGCCGGGTCATAGATGCCTTCATAGATACAGCGCCCCATATGCTCGGCAAAGCCGCCGAAGAGCAGCGGCGAGATTTCGGCAATGGTGCGCTGCAAATCCACATAGATTTGGGCAGAGGATTGAGCCATTCGAGTATGCTGCCTTTTTTTGTGTTGTAGGTTTATTGGTTCGTGCTGTAGGATAGTCTGAACACTACCCGATCCAGATGTTCGATAGCTTGAAGGTTAGGAGAGATGGTATTCATTGTACCCGCACGCACGCGACCAGGAAAGAATGAAAAGGTGTTCATTCCATGCCAGCGGCAGGAACGTGTGAATGGAAGGGCTGGACCTAGAAAGAGGGTTGGATATGATAAGACCGCCATGCCGCGATGGCGCGCATTTGGCTCGCTGGCTCCTGCATGGCATGGGCCTCCTCGCTATCTTTGTTTCCGTGGCGCTGGCCCAAAGGCTGGCGGTTGCGCAGGAGGCGCTGCCCGCTGAGGTCCTCGCAAGCGCAGCCCAAGCCGGCGACCAGCCCCACCTCTTTGGGGGCAAGATTGCGGAGCCGGGGGCATGGCCCTGGCAAGCGGCGCTGGTCCATGCGACCAGCGCCGATGCCTTTCTGGGGCAATATTGCGGCGGCACACTGATTGCGCCGGCCTGGGTGTTGACCGCTGCACATTGTGTGGACGACCTGGAGCCGCAACAGGTGGATGTAGTGTTGGGCCGCTCGCGCCTCTCGGCGACCGACGGGGAGCGTATCGCCAGCGCCGAAATTATTGTTCACCCCGACTTCAATTACTCCCTGCGCGAATACATTGAGTTTGGCATCCTCAACCTGGACGCCGATATCGCCCTGATCCGCCTCACCGCGCCCTCTACCCAGCAACCGGTCTCCCTCTATCCAGGACCGGCCGGCGCAGAGGAGATGACTTTTGCCGGCGGTATCGTGACCGGTTGGGGGCTGACCGAGGAGTGGGTCTATCCGGATGCGCTGCGCGAGGTGCTGGTGCCGCTCGCCTCGCCCGCGGTCTGCTCCGCCATCTACGGCTCATTGCTCACCGAAAACATGATCTGCGCCGGCTATCCGAAGGGCGGCAAGGATGCCTGTTACGGCGATAGCGGCGGCCCGCTGGTGGCCCGCCGCAGCGGCGCAAGTAGCAGTTGGCAGCAGATCGGGATTGTCAGTTGGGGCGGCGGTTGTGCGGAGCCGGGCGAGTATGGCGTCTATACCCGTGTCGCCAGCTATTATGAGTGGGTGCAAACCTGCCTGGCCGATGCAACGGCGCACGCCTGTACGGGCGGGGATGCTTATGAGCCGGATGACCAGCCCCAGCAGGCGGTTTTCCTCGACATCGGCAGCGCCGGCCAGTCCCATACCTTTCACCAATCAACGGATCGGGATTGGCTGAAGTTTACCGCTGAGGCCGGTCGCCGCTATCGGATCAAGCTTCAGCCATTGAATGAGCGAAGCGATCCGCTGGTCTGGCTGTACGATAGCGACGGCATCTCTCCCCTGGCCTACGACGATGATGGCAGCGGGGCAAGGGCCGCCGAGCTACTGTGGGATGCGCCGCGCAGCGATACCTTCTATCTAGAAGCCCAGGACGCAACCGGCGTCAAAGGAGGCGACTATAGCATCATGATCGAGGTAGCGCCACACAGGGTCCATCTTCCGCTTGTCGCTCACCCATGACGCCGAGTTGTCGGCAACGCGCGTGGCCCCCTTCGGTCATATGGCCGAGGGCAGCAATTCGTGAACAATCGGGGCGGCCAATCGTAGTATGAGCGCCGGGCGGGCCAAATTCCCAACCCTGGATCAAGTCTCTGCCGGCGGGGTCGCCTTTCGCCGCGGCCCCGCCGGGGTGAAGATCGCCTTGATCTCGGTGGGGCCGGAGGGGCGCTGGCAGCTTCCCAAAGGGTTGGTGGCCCCCGGCGAGACGCCGGAAGCCACCGCGCTGCGCGAAGTGCGCGAGGAGGCCGGTCTTGAGACGGAACTGCTCGACCGGATTGATACCATCGAGTACTGGTATATGGGCCACCGGGGTAAGCAGCGGGTGCGTTTTCACAAGCAGGTACACTTTTTTCTGCTGGCCTATACCGGCGGCGATGTGAGCCGGCACGACCGCGAGGTCAATGAGGCCCGCTGGGTATCCATTGACGAGGCCAAGACGATGCTGGCCTTTGCCGGGGAGCGCAAGGTGGTGGAAAAGGCCGCCGCACAGATCGCTGCGCTGGCCGGGTGAAGGAACGACGAATCCGTCCGCTCACGCCTGTTTTTCGCTGGCATCTTCGCCAATATCATAGCGAAAGACCAGCAGATCGCGCACCGGAATGCCGTTCTCGCTGCGCGGCTGATCGTAATACCAGAAATAGTCCCGCCGCACGTGGTCCATGCGGAAGCCGCACCGTTGGTAGAAGACGATATTGCCGATACTGGCGTTGCTGGCGCCGACGATGATGGCCGAATGGCCCCGGCGTTGCGCCTCGGCGATGAGCCAGGCCACCAACTGCCGGCCCAGCCCCTGCCTCTGTCGTTCGGGCGCGATGGCTAGCTCCACGATCTCGCATGGGTCGCTCCGCCAACGCATGGTCGCTGCGCCGACCAGTTGCCCTTCTTCCTCCATGCAATAGACCGCATCGCTGAGCCGCGCCAAGCTCCAGCGCAGCGCCCCCTCCGACGGCTCCGCCAGCAGCAGGAGCGGGATCAGCCGGGGATATTCCTCCTTGGGCGCTTCCCGAATAACGGCCATTGCTGCTGAGTCCATCCAATGAATAGGCCAGGACAAATAGCCCAGGACATGAAGCATACCATAATCCAGAAGTGACGGGCCACTTGGTTGGCATCCAGTGTCGCCACACCTGACACGATCAGGGCGCTGGTGATGTTGGGAAGTTGCCCGCTGAGCGTGATCAGCGGACTTGCGCCCAGACTCGGCGCATAGGTAATGGCGTCTTCGCCCGCACCGCCGGTACAATCACCGGCCGTGCTGTCGCTGTCGGCGTTGGCGTTCAGGCTCGCCTCGCGCAGTGTGCAGAATTCATCGCCCGCAGTGGCGTCGGCGGCGGCGCTGTTGACCTCAATGATAGAGTGCAAGGCGTTTTGGACGAACCCTAGCGGCTGCCCGGCAGTGCAGCCGGCAGCGTGAAGGCAGGTCATGGCGCGTCCAGCCGAAGCGTTGCCAACGGCAGCCAATCATGCTGGAGTCGCTCGCCGTTTGCACTGTAGAGCGGCACACGCTCTGCCGGTGTTGGCGAGGGATAAAAGCCCAAATAGAGTGTGTACTCCCCCGGCGCGGCATCGGCGGCAATGGTCAGTGTTGCCTCGTCTACGATCACCTCCCCCGCCATCCAGGAGGAAGTAGGGTTGCCGCCCTGGCGCGGCGGGCTGTCGGTCTGGGCGGCGACGCCGGCTGTCTCGTTGTAGAGCTGGAGGAAGCGGGTAAAGTCGCCCGGCGCGGCGGTCCGGCTCCGGTAATAAAGACGCACGGTGAACTGCTCGCCGGGGCGCAAGGGGTCAGCCGGCGCGACCAAATCATAGCCCAGCAGCTCGCCCCACTCGCCAAACTGCGCCTGTAGCGGCTGTGTGGGATCAGGGGCGCGGGCGCTCACGACCTTGATGGGCGGCAGCGTCACATGGTCGAGGATTTCTGTCCCCGTCTCCAGGCGCACCGGCAGCCGGTCCAACGTATCGAAGTCATAGAGGCCCACATGGGGCCAGTAGAGGCCGCCGGGCAGGTCGTCGGGCAGGCGTAGCAGGTAAATGTCCTGTTGGGGGTAGATTGTGTCCCAAAGCAAGGGCGGGTGAAAGAGCGGCCCCGGTAGCTGG
>DATLZJ010000101.1:0-2267 GCA_035574055.1 Caldilineaceae bacterium | reverse complement strand
GCTGATCGGCCCCAAACGCCCGCGCATGGTGAGCGTGCAGAGCAGCGGCTGTGCGCCGATGGTGCGCGCCTTTGAACGGGGCGACGAGTTTGCCGAGCCATGGCAAGGGGCGCGCACTGTGGCCGATGGGCTGCGCGTGCCTGCCGCGGTCGGCGACTTTCTCATCCTGGCCGCGCTGCGCGAGAGCCACGGCACGGCCATCGCCGTCGAGGATCAGGAGATGCTGGACGCGGCGCGCCTCATGGGCCGGTTGACCGGCATCTTCCCCGCGCCGGAGGGGGCCGCCTGTCTGGCTGCACAGCGCCGGCTGCTGCGCGACGGCTGGATTCAGCCGGACGAGCGGGTGGCGCTCTTCAACACCGGCAGCGGTCTCAAGTACGCTCACCTTTGGGCCTGACCATGCCCCCCGCGGCGACGCCGGTCAATGCCGTCGTGGCCCAATGCGGCGGGCCAACGCCGGTGATCAACGCCTCATTGGCTGCGGTGGTCACGGCTTGCCGGGCGTCGCCAGCGGTAGAGCGGCTGTGGGGCTGCAAGCTGGGCCTGCATGGCCTGGTTCACGGCCCCTGGATAGAGTTAACCCATCTGAGCGACGCGCCGCTTGAGCGGCTGCGCACCCAGCCGGGCGCGGCGCTGGGCAGCAGCCGGTACCGCACCCAACCCGGCGACCTCACCACGCTGCTCCAGCGGCTCGCCACCCACAAGGTGGGGCTGCTGCTGCTCATCGGCGGCAATGGAACCATGGCCGCGGCCCATGCCATTGCCCAAGAGGCTGGAGCAACCGGCTACCGCGCCGGCGGCGCGCCCCTGCGGGTGGTGGGCATCCCCAAGACGATTGACAACGATCTAGAAGGCGCCGACGCCGCGCCGGGTTACGCCAGCGCCGCGCGTTTTGTGGCCGAGACTACACGCGCCATTGGGCTGGACCTGCGCGCCATGGTGGGCTATGACCAGGTGGCGGTGCTGGAGGTGATGGGCCGCCATGCGGGCTGGCTGGCGGCAGCAGCGGCGCTGGCGCGCAGCGCGCCGGACGATCCACCCCACTTGATCCTCCTGCCGGAAGCGCCCTTTGACGAGGCGTGCTTTCTGGCGCGTGTCCAGCAGGTTCAACGAACGCAAGAGGTCTGCCTGGTGGTGGCAGGCGAGGGGTTGCGCGACCCGGAAGGCGTCTTTCTGGCCGAAAAGCAGCAAGCCGCGGAGCGCGATGCAACCGGCCAACGCATGTTGAGCCTGGCCGCGGGCGTGGCGCCCTATCTGGCCCAGTTGGTGCGCAGCCGGTTGGGTCTGCTCTGCCGCCAGATGCGCCCCGACACCATCCAACGCTCCTGCGCCGCGCTGGCAAGCCCGGTGGACCGCCACCTGGCCGAGCTGACAGCCAGTGGCGCCGTGGCTGCAGCGCTGGCAGGGGTGAGCGATGTCATGGTAGGGGCAACGCGCACAGCCGCCGGATGGGAGGCGACGCCGGTTCCCCTGGCGGAAATCATCGGGCGCGAGCGCCGGGTGCCCCTCACCATGTTCCATGCAGAGACCTTCGACATAACGCCGGAGTTCCTGGCATACGCGCGACCATTGGTGGGGGAGTTGTCCCCTGCGCCGGTATTATTCTGAGCTAAGGGCAAAATTACCTTGTTTGACGGCCAACTTTGATTCTGCTATGCTGTAGGCGCAGGTTTGGCGTTCTCTGGCTGCCGGCGCGCCGGCACACTACACTCCACAAACCTGCGGTTGATGCCCTGGACTTTCTAGTCAAAATCCGATTCTGCGCCGCTTGCCCAGCGTTCATCTTTGGCCCAATGACTCAATTGGGTTGGCCGTGATCCGCCTGGTGCAATGTCTGATACTCGATGCTGGTGAGCAGCAAGGGTTCTTCCGCGCTCTTCACACGCACTCATTGCCGGTTTCGCCAAGATCGAACCAGGGGCCAAGCGCAATACCCGATGGGTGGGGTGTTGCTGTGTAGCCTCTATGCTCTATGCGATACCATCGTTGGAACATCGTTGAAGGCAAAATTGTGATCAACTATTCCGCTGTGCCAAAGGAGGAGAATGATGGCAAAGACGCAACTGACCCGGCGACGCTTCTTGCAGGCAACCGGCGGCGCGCTAAGTCTGGCCGCGCTGGCCGCCTGTGTCCCTGCGGTCGGGCCGGAGACTGCGGCCGAGGCCGATACGGGCGCCGCCCCTTCGGGGGCGGCTATGGTCAGCGAGGACGCCCCGCTGTGGGTTCTCCACACCAATGACTTTCACCCGGACTACAACGACTTTATC
>DATLZJ010000100.1:0-9783 GCA_035574055.1 Caldilineaceae bacterium | reverse complement strand
CTTCATCGGCATTTACCCAACCCTCTTCACAGGGCTGTTCCGGGCGGCGCTGGGCAGCTAACCAGCATAACCCAAAGTTGTCGTTAACTCATTGAAAATGGTAATGCTCCGTGCGCCGTAGATAAACAAGGCGGCCTGGCTCGAACGTGAGCCAGGCCGCTTCCTTTTGGTCAGGCGCTATCTTCGTTCCGGATCACCCGCCTAACCCCTGAACAATGCGCGCCATCTCCTCCTCGCTAAAGGCGCGCATGGTCATGGTGCGTACATTGCCTTGCATCCCGGTTGCCAACAGCAGGCGCGTCGCCGTTTCATCGTCCGGCGCTTCAATAATGACCAGGCCATCATACTGGCCGAGCAGCCACCAGACGCCGATGAAGCGCCCCCCCATGGACTGCGCAGCTTGGGCCGCCTCTCGCGCTCGATTGGGCGACTCTTTGACATTGCGAATTCCCTGCTCGGTAAAGTTGAAGAGCGTCACATAGGCAGGCATGGTTTCCTCCTGTTGAGAAACCTGAAAAGAACAGGCCAACTCCCGGACGAACCACACAGCAAAACAGTTGGAACACGTTATGAACGAGCCGACGATGGGCTACAGGGGACGTGCAGGCCGGGGGAGCAACTAGGGGGAGGATGAGCGCCTATAGAAACTCGATCTTCCGGTGGCGCATGACCACGCTTTCGGCCATCCCAACAGCCAACATGGTCGCGATCAGGCTGCTGCCGCCATAAGAGATGAAAGGCAAGGTCAGCCCCGTCACCGGCAGCAGGTTCAGGTTCATCCCGACATTGACGATCATGCCAAAGAAGATGATGGCGGCCACGCCAATGGCGAGCAGCCGGCCAAAGTGGGTGCTGGACAGATCGGCAATCCGCAACAGCCGCCAGATGACGAAACAGAGCAACGCCAGGATCAGCATGGCGCCGACCCAACCTAGCTCCTCAGCGATGACGCTGAAGATAAAGTCGGTGTGGCGCACACGCAAGAAGTGAAGCTGGCTTTGGCTGCCTAGGCCATAGCCTTGGCCTAACCAGCCGCCGTTGCCGATGGCGATCAGCGCCTGATGGACATTGAAGGCGGCATCCGGGTCCGACGCCGGATTCAAAAAGACCTGGATACGCTCCAGCATATAACCCTGCAGCGAGTTGTAGAAGAGGGGCAACCCGGCGAAGACGCCGCCCGACAGCATGAACAACTGCCAGAAGCGAATGCCCCCCGCCAAGATGAGTGTACCGCTCAGGAAGGCGTAGGTGATGGTCATCCCCAGGTCGGGCTGGCTGAAGATCAGAAAGTGAGGTCCAGCCAACAGCGCCAACAGCACAAGCAAATATTGAATCTGGTGCATCCGGTCGGCAAACCAGCTCATATACCAGGCCATGAAGACGATCAACAGAAACTTGCCCGGCTCGGTCGGCTGCACCAGCGTTCCGCCGATGGAAATCCAGCGTTGGGAGCCGGTGCCCTGGTTTTCGCCGAAGAAATGGACCACCAGCAGCAGGCCCACAAAAATGAGAAACGCGGGCGGCGCCAATAGCTCCAGATGGCGGTAATCTATCATCGCTGCCAGGAACAATGCGACCAAGCCAACAGCGACAAACATCGCCTGTCGCTGCCAAAGGTCGGCCAAATCTACCGTGTTGCGGGTCGCGCTGTAGACCATAGCAATGCCGATGCCGCAGAGAAGCAGCACCGCCAGGAATAAGCTCCAGTCAAAATTACGCCAAAGCGACCGCTCGTTCATACCTCAACGCAACTCTCCAAGCGCACTACCCGAATGTAACTACCCGAAGGCGACTGTTGAGACTTAACGCCTAAACAAGTTCACCAGCGAGTCCATCAACCCAGGCGGGCGGAAATCCATCAACGGGACGTTGTTGCCCATGATGCGCTGGGCGATATTGCGATACGCCTGGCTCACGTAATATCGCTTGTTCAGCGCCACCGGCATCCCCCGGTCGGTCGCCAGCACAATGCTCTTATCCTCCGGCACAACGCCCAAGAGGTCAATGGCAAGAATGTCCAGAATATCATCAATGTCGCGCAGCTCGCCGTTGCGCGACAGCTTAACATTGTAGCGATTGACCACCAGACCCGGCTGGTGTTTCCAATCGCGCTCCAAAAGATAGATCACCTTATCGGCGTCGCGCAGCGCGCTGACATCGGGCGTCGTGACAATCAAGACCCGGTCGGCGGGGGCCACCGCGCTCTGAAACCCATGCTCGATGCCCGCGGGCGAATCAATCAGCACATAGTCCGCCATGTGGCTCAGGCTCTTACAGACTGCTACCATCTGTTGGATGCCCACATCCGCCTTATCGCGGGTTTGGGCGGCGGCCAGCAGATAGAGCGAGTCGACGCGCGTGTCCCGCACCAACGCCTGCTGCAACTGGCAACGCCCCTCGACGACATCCACCAGGTCATGGAGAATGCGGTTTTCTAGCCCCATGACCAAATCCAGGTTGCGTAGGCCGATATCGGCGTCCACCGCAATCACACGCTTGCCGGCCATCGCAAGAGCGACGGCCAAATTGGCGGCTGTGGTGGTTTTGCCTACCCCTCCTTTACCGGAAGTCACAGTAATTACAGTGCCGGGCATGACAGTTCTCTCTAAGCGACAGGATGGGAAGGGTGATGGACGTGCTCGGCCTGTGGGATATGCTGCGCGGCGTGAATCGGGCGATCTACTCTACGCACAGGATAGACAAAAGACAAGCGTCGAGCCAATGGGTTCAGCCTATCAGTCACCATAGGAACGCCAGACTAGCGGCGTAACGTGGTAGGGCCGCCGGGTCTGGTATCATCCCACGGCTCTACCACGATGCGCCCCTCGCTCACACGAGCAATCTCGGCTCGGTGGACCGGCTCCTGCTTCCAGGGCCAAAAACCCCGGCTCTTCTTTGGATCCGGCGCCACAGCCGTCAGATTGGCAATGCGCAACTGGGTGGGCGCAAACTCCAGCGCCGCCACCACCGCCTTACGGTTGCCGTCGGCCCCGGCATAGGCGACCCCGCGCAACCGCCCCCAGATCATGATGTCGCCGCCGCTGATCACATGGGCGCCGGGGTTCACATCGCCGATGATCACAATGCTCTCGGTCTTGCGCAGCACCTGGCCGGAGCGCAGGTTGCCCCGATGGACATAGTGGGCAGGCCGGGGGGGCGTTGCCTCCGGCAGATGGACAGCCGGCTCATGACCCCCTTCCGGCTCCTCATGGCTGGTGGAGATGCCCACCTCCAGCGCGGCCTGGAGCGTCCGCTCGGATGTAGAGCGCACGACCCCTAGCTTCATCTCATGAAACTCTAGGATTCTGCGCACCTGGCGCAGTTGTTTGCTCTCCAGCGGGCGCGGCCCCACCTCCAATACCACACGGCCACCCCGGAAAAACCCCTCGGCGGCGTTGAGTCGTTCTTCCAAGAGCTTGATCAGGTCATCCCACTCGCCCTCGCCCAGCTCGACCGAGACGCCTCCCGGCCGGCCTTTGATCTTGACAGCGGCCAGCGGCACCGCCGGCTCGGCTAGTTCCATAAGCGGCGGCTCGCCGCGCGGCGTCTCGGTGGAGAGAGGCGCCGGCTCTGTAACGACGGATTCTCCCTGGCCGCCAGCCATTCCGTTTAGCTCGGCGCCACGATGATCGCCATCCTTTCGTTCTGTCCTGTTCAGCCCGGCGCCTTCGCCGTTGCGCTGCCCATTGCCCAGCAGCGGCACATTCTCCAACACCGGCGAGACGCGCGCCACGGCTGGGTCCGCATCTGGGCCGCGCTCTGACTCGGGAATCGGTTGTTGCGGCTGCTCAATCGGCGTTGGCATAGCTGGTTACGAAGGATATGCGGCCGGACGGCTCCTACACCGGGATGGCTCATCCGGTCCAGCGCCGTTAGCGTGGGCTGATCTCGCTGAAATAGGCCTCCAGGATGGTGCGCGCAACCGGCACGGCCGTCTCCGAGCCTTCACCGCCATCGTAGATAAAGACGACTAGGGCGATCTCCGGGTCCTCATAGGGCGCATAGGCCACAAACCAAGCATGAGTCGGCAGATGGCCCTGTTTGTCCCGCCGGCAATCCTCCTCCTCCGGAATATACTCACAGAACTCGGCGGTCCCCGTTTTGCCGGCGACCGTTACGTTCTCCAACTTGGCCCCATAGGCTGTGCCGTTAGGGCCATTGACCGCCGCCCACATCCCCTCCTGCACCACCTCGATCACCCCATCGGCCAGCGGCAGCTCACGCGCCACCTTGGGCGCGAAATCGCGCTGCAAGCCCCCCGCCGCATCGGTGATCTGGTAGACAAGCTGTGGCTGGAGGACTGTCCCGCCGTTGGCGACGGCCGCGGCGCTGACCAAGACCTGGAGCGGCGTCGCCAGTACATAGCCTTGGCCGATCCCCATATTGTAGCTATCGCCGGTAGTCCAGCTTTCGGCATAGAGCTGGCGCTTCCACTGGTCGTCCGGCACAATCGTCCCGACTTCCCCCGGCAGGTCAATCCCGGTGGGGGCGCCATAGCCGAATAGCTCGGTCCACCTCGCCAGCCGCCGGACGCCCAGCCCCTGGAATTGGGTGGGCGGATAGCCGCCGGCGATCATATAAAAGAAGATATCGTTGGACAGGGCCATCGCCCGGACCACATTCATACCGCCGTGGACAATGCCATACTTGTGGTTCCAGCTCACAAACTCCTGGGCCAATGACATGTCATTGGGGTAAAAGCGGTTGGGCAAGTAGATCGGCCCGGAGTCCACCAAAATGGTCTCTGGGGTAATTACCCCCTCGCTGAGCGCCGCTGCGGCCGTCACCAGCTTAAAGGTCGAGCCGGGCGGATACAGCCCGCCGATGGCGTAGTTGATGAGCGGTCGCCGCTCGTCACGCTCCAGCGCCAGATAATGCTCATTGATGCGCTCGGCAAAGACATTGTTGTTGTAGGAGGGCAGGCTGACCATGCCGAGGACGGAGCCGGTCTTGGGGTTCATGGCGATTGCTACACCCCAACGCGTCCCCTTCTCGTCCATCTTCGCTTGGAGCGTCTCGCTCATGACGCGCTGGAGCCTTAGGTCAATGCTCAGGATCAGGTTGGAACCAGGCACCGGCTCCGCCACCTCACCCACCGTGCGCATCTCCCGGCCCAGAATATCTACCTCGATATTCTTATAGCCGGGCAAGCCGCGTAGCTCCCGCTGGTAGGAATATTCCAGCCCGTTCAACCCCACCCGCTCATTAAGATTGGTGTACCCTTGTTCCCGGTACTCCTCCGCCAGAGCAGCAGGGATAGGCCCCATAAACCCAAGAATATGGCTCACGAGGTCGCCGTACACATACTCGCGTACCGGCACCTCTTTGACCCGCACTGCCGGCAGCCGGTACCGCTCCTCGGAGATTTCAAAGGCATGGTGCCGATCAACCAAATCCAAGATCGGCACCGGCTCGGAGGCGCTACCCTGCCGCCCAAGGGCGACCGCCCGCTGGACCAATGCCACCAGCCCCGGCAGGGGCAGGGGCGTCGAGATGTCGGGGATCAAAAGCTTCTGGGCGATCTCCTGCGGCGGCCCGTCGGTAGGATAAATCACTTGCGTCGGCCCCGGCACAGTGACATAGCCCAGTTCAACGCCGACATCGCTCACCGTCCTGGCATAGTCGGCGCGGCCCAGCCGTCGGAACATCAACTCTGCCAGGCGCAGCGCCATCTCCGGCTCGCTATCCACACCAAGCACCTGGAGAATCTCGGCGATCTCGGCGGCCTCTTCGTCCTCAGCCGTTTCGGGATCGTCGAAGGGCAAGTCTTCGGGGACAATGCCGACCTCAAAGCTGGGGCGGTTGCGGGTCAAGATTTGGCCTGTGCGATCGTACATCACCCCGCGGGGGGCGGGTAGCTCGATCAGGTCAAACCGGTTCTCATCGGCCTGTTCTTGATAGCTCTCCCCCTGGACCACTTGGAGTTGGTAAAGCCGCCCACCCAAAAAGAAGAATGCTAGAACCAGGGCGACCCGAAACAAGGCCATGGACAGGGCAGAGGTGTCCCGGCTACTTGGCTGCCACATCGCGATTCACCACCTGGCGATTCACCACCTGGTCACACCCGTCACAGGTCTTGGCTCTCCGGCACACGGTTGAGCAGAGGCAGGAGCAGAATCATCAGCGTCGTATTGTAGACAAGCGCCGGCACGACAATATTCTGCACCGTCGGCCACAGCGGCACCAACTGGTAGCTCACCCGCAGATATTCTAACACAGCTAGAATCGCAAGGTAAGTGGCTGAGTAGACCAAAGTCCCCAGCGCCGCCGCGCCGAGCGGCACCAGCAAATTGTAGCGCGAGAGGGTGCGATGGCCGACGCCCGCCACCAACACCGCGGCCATCAGCCCCAGGCTCGAGGCGCCCATCGGCCCGCCGCTAAAAACGTCCAGGAGCAGACCGCCGATAAAGGCCCAAAGTAAACCGGAGCGGCTGCCATAGATCAGCGTCCCCGCGACCACCAACAGCAAGACTACGTCGGGCTTGACGCCAAAGACCTTGACGCGCGTCGCGGCCGTAGATTGGAACAAGCTCGCCGCCATGACCAGGGGGATCATGGCGTAGTAGAGCGCCCCGCGGTTCACGGTGCATCCTCCGTAGCGCCGGCCTCCGGCGCTTCCTCGGTTCCGGCCTCGCCCTCCACCGGCGCGTCGGCCCCCTCACCGGCTCCCGTCTCCTCAGCCGCGGGCAGCGCTTCCTCCTCCAGCTCACGCCCGCCGCCCGCGCTTATCTCAGGCGCCAACAGCTCCGGCACATCCTCATTCGGGTCGAAGTTGGTGACCACCATCACCAGTTCCAGCCGGCTGAAGTCCACGGTCGGGCGGACGACTGCCTGCTGGAACACATCAATATCACGCTGGTGGATCTCGACCACTTGGCCGATGGGGATGCCCTTGGGGAAGCGCCCGCCCAAGCCGGAGGTCAACACGACCTCACCGATGCTGAAGATGGCGCCCTGGGGGATGTAATCCATGATCAAGTTGCCGCCAGGGTTGCCTCGCACCACGCCGTTGAGCCGGCTGCTCTGCATGATGGCGTTGACGGCGCTGTTGGCATCGGTGATGAGCAGCACCTTGGAGGTAGAATCGGTGACATGGCTGATGCGCCCCACCAGCCCCTGGTCTGTCACCACGGGCATCCCAACTTTGATGCCGTGGCTTTGGCCCAGGTCGAGCGTGATGTATTCCAGGAAGTTGTTGCTCTCCTGACCGATGACCCGGGCCACGATCTGGGCGCCGCGCAGTTCCAACCCCGGACGAGTCTGGGCAAAGCGGAGCATCTCGCGCAGCGCCTGGTTCTCACGCTGCACCTCGCGCAGCTCGAAATTCTCCACCAACAGGCTATTGGTCACCTGCTCCAGCTCGGCGTTGCGCTGGCGCAGGTTGCGCAGCTCCAAGATAAAGCTGATGGCGCCGGTGATGCTCTCGGCCAGACCGGTTGCGCCTAATTGGGCAGGCGAGGTCAACTGGGTCACCGCGCTCTGCACCGGCTCCAGCCGGCCTGTGGTCTGGAGGGCCATCAGAACCAGCGACGCCAATACCAGAATCAGCAGGCGAATCCCAATGTCGCCCAACGACCACGGTCTTCGTTCTGTATCACGCATAAGTGGCTGGACGGCAACGAATGCCGTTAAGAAATGCGCTGGAGAAACAACCGCCGGTACAACCGCCAATCAGAGAACCGGGAAAAGCGCCGGGCAGGAACCGGCGCCAAGCACCGGCCTTCGCGAAACCAGTGTAAGAGAAGCTAGACAAGCAGGGACGCCTAGCGAATCGTGCTCTTGCGCTGCATACTGGTCAGGGTCTCACGGTAGAATTCCGGCTTTTCCAGAATCATCCCCGTGCCCATCACTACGGCGGTCAGCGGATTATCGGCGACATAGACATGCATCCGTGTCTCGTCTTGGAGACGTTGGGCCAGCCCATGCAGCAGCGCGCCGCCGCCGGCCAGCACTATGCCATATTCCATCAAATCCGCCACCAGCTCAGGCGGCGTCTCATCCAGCGTCGCCTTGACTGCATCTACAATCACCTGCACCGACCCCGCCAGCGCCTCGCGGATCTCCACCGAGCTGACCTCCACTGCCTCCGGCAGACCGGTGACCAGGTTGCGCCCGCGCAGGATCATGGTGCGCTCCCGCTCCATCGGGTAGGCCGAGCCGATCTCGATCTTGGTGCGCTCGGCCATGCGCAGACCGATGAGCAGGTTGTACTTTTGGCGGGCGTAGTTGACAATGTCCTCGTTCATCTCGTCGCCCGCCACCCGGATCGAGCGGGAGACGACAATCCCCCCCAGCGAAATGACCGCAACCTCGGTGGTGCCGCCGCCAATATCCACGATCATCGAGCCGACCGACTCGGTGACGGGCAGGCCGGCGCCGATGGCCGCAGCCATTGGCTCTTCCACCAAGCCAGCCTCACGGGCGCCGGCGCTGATGGCCGCATCGCGCACCGCGCGCTTCTCCACCTCCGTCACCCCAGACGGGATGCCGATGACCACACGCGGTCGAGCCGCGCCAAAGGCCCGGTTGCCATGGACCTTGCCGATGAAGTGATGGATCATCTGCTCGGTCACGTCGAAGTCGGAGATCACCCCGTCCTGCAAGGGCCGGATGGCGACGATATGGGCCGGCGTCCGGCCCACCATCTCCTTGGCGTCATTGCCAATGGCCTTGACCTGATTGCGCCGTCGCGAGGACTTATCAATGGCGACCACTGAGGGTTCGTTGATGACGATACCCCGGTTCTTTACATGGACCAGCGTGTTCGCCGTGCCCAGATCGATCCCAATATCCAGCGAGAATAGCCCAAGTAGCCAGTCCAGTGGGTTTATCACACGTCATCCTATTTCCTCAGGTACAGACGCCAAATCGTAGGAAATTATACCATAAGCGATTGGCAGTCAAAAAAGGACCTGCCCTGGCTCCATCCGCCGCCAACCACTTCCCCATGCTATAATGACCCCGTGAACGACTTTGATACGCTGCTGCGCCAAGCGCCGCCGGCGGCGCAGGCGGTCTTGCGCGGTCTGGCCGGCGCCCAACACCATCATCGCCTCTTCCCGGCGCCTTCCGCTGCGGCCCCGCCCACGCCGGTGGTCGTCGCCGTCAGCGGCGGCGCCGATAGCATCTGCCTGCTCCACGCGCTGCACCACTGCCGAAGCGTGTTGGGCCTGGCGTTGCATGTGGCCCACCTAGACCATGCCCTGCGCCCCACCTCTGCCGAGGACGCGGCCTTTGCCGGCGAACAGGCCGCCGCGCTGGGGCTGCCCTTCCACACGGCCCGGCTTGCCCCCGGCCGGTTGCTCGACCGGCCCGAAGGCGTCGAGGCAGCGGCGCGCCAAGCGCGCTATGCCTTTCTCTATGACGTTGCTTGCCAGGTCGGGGGAACGGAGAATCCTGCGGTTGTAGCCGTCGCCCACCACCAGGACGACCAGGCAGAGACGGTGCTGATGAACTTTCTGCGCGGGAGCGGGCCAGCCGGATTGGCGGGCATGGCCTGGGCAACTCGCTTGCCCCATCCGGGCGCTGTCCCCGTGCGTCTCGTGCGCCCGCTCCTGGGCGTGGCGCGGGCCGCCATCCTGGCCTACCTGGCCGCCTATGGTCTCCCCTGGCGCGAAGATGCGACCAATCAGGAGACTTCCTATCTACGCAACCGGGTACGCCACACGCTGCTGCCCCGCCTCCAGGAAATGATCCAGGAGATCAATCCGGCATTGGTCGAAACGCTGGCGCGCACCGCCGACCTCTTTGCCGCCGAGGCCGACCGCGCCGCGCGCTGGGACC
>DATLZJ010000099.1:0-5613 GCA_035574055.1 Caldilineaceae bacterium | reverse complement strand
GCAGCCCCGCCGGCCGAGACAACCGGCAGCGCGCCAACTGCTCCGGCAGCGCCGAGCGCGCCGGCAGAATATACCTTTGACCTCCGTATGCAAGAGCAGTTTCCCGAAACCGGGCTAGTGCGCGTCTTTCTCTATGTCTATTCCGGCAACAATGCCCTTGCGGGCTACAGCCTGCGCGTCACCAAGGACGGCGTCGCCCTGCCCGTCACCGGCTCCTCCTTTGCCGGCCAGCCGGCCTTCACCTGGCCTTTCCAGGACGCCCGCCAGCGATACCAGAACTTCAAAGCCGAGTTTCCCGGCGTCTCACCCGCCGGTGTGTGGGAGCTGCAATTGATTGACGGCGACGGCAATGCCGTAGGCCCGCCGGCGACTTTCACCCTGAGCGAGAATGATCCACAGCAGGAGCTATACGTCCGCTACGAGCAGCGATAACGCCTTTGCCCGGCCCAACACGGCGCTGCTCTGGACCCTTCTGGCGCTGAGCGCGGCAGCCCTGCTCCTTCGCTCGTTCCGTCTGGGCTGGCAGCCACTCTGGTGGGACGAGGGATATAGCATCTACTTCGCCACCGAGCCGTTGCCGCGCATGGTCTGGCTCACAGCGCGCGACATCCATCCTCCACTCTACTATGCCCTTCTGCATGTCTGGCTGGCTTTGGTAGACAGCGCCGCGCCGGAGCCGGCGCGCGGCTTCTCCATTCTCTGCGGTGCCCTGGCGATCCCGGCCCTGGCCTGGTTCGCCCACAGCCTACTTCCGGCGCGCCCGCGCGTCGCGCTGCTGGCCGCGTTTTTGCTGGCGATCAACCCCCTCCATCTCTATTACAGCCAGGAAATCCGCATGTACGGGCTAGCCCTGTTGCTGGCGCTGCTGGCCACCCTGGCCTTTTGGCGGTTGGTCGTCAAGCTACGCAGCGATACCGCCGCGTCTGCGATGGCCTTACCCTGGCTGGCCTACGTCATTGGCTCAACCCTGGCCCTCTACACCGTCTACTATACCGGCTTCCTCCTGGCCGCCCACTGCTTGTGGGCCGGGTGGCGCTTCCGGCGCGCACCCCGCGCGCTGTTTTGGCTGGCGGGCGCAGCCCTCGCCATCCTTCTCCTCCAGGCGCCTTGGTGGAGTTACACGCTGCCAAAGCTGATCCCCTATGTGGCCGATAAGGTGATCGCCGATCAGGATACGGCGCTGCCGCCGTGGGACTATCTGTGGCGCCATGCCGTCGCCTTCACCGGCGGCCATCTTCCGGCCTCCTGGCCCTGGCTGGAAGCGGCGAGGATAGGCGGCGTCATCACCCTGGCGCTGCTCCCCCTGCCGTGGCGAAAACCGGGGCACAACGCCGGTGAGGCAAGCACGCAAGGCGACCGGGATATCGCTTCTGCCCTTGCCGCCTTCACCCTTGTGCCCCTGCTGTTGGGCTTCCTGGTCAACCTGCGCCTGCCCTTCTTCCCCGATGGCGGCGAGCGGCTCTTGCTCTTTGTCCTTCCCTACCTGCTGCTCTGGCTGGCCTGGGCGTGGAGCCTGGCCCTGGAGCGCCGCACGGCCTGGAGCTGGCTCGGCCTCCCCGTAATTCTGGCCGCCGTCGCCGGCTTGGTCACCTTCTACACCGTGCCCCGCTACAGCGACCATGACTATCGCCCGCTCATCCGCTATGTCACCCAACATAGCCGCGCCACCGATACCGTCTTTGCCATCTTTCCCTGGCAGGTCGGCTACTGGCGCGCCTATGGCGTGCGCAGCAACGGCGGCTGGCTGCCCCCTCAGCCCGCGCCCCTCGGCCAGCAGGCGCTCGAATGGGGACCGGCTGTGGAGGAGCAGCTCTCGGCTGCGCTGGCCGAGGGGACTGTCTGGTTTCCGGCTCCGCTCTCCTTTGGAAGCCGGCTGCCCGGCCAGGTGGAAGGCTACCTGTCTGCGCACGCCCGCAACCTGGAGAGCCGCTGGTTCTCGCCTGCCACCCGCCTCAGCGCCTGGACGGCGCTGTCCCCGCCCGCCGCCTCCCCCGCGACGGCCCTGCCCGCCGACTTCGGCGCCGTCACCCTGTTGAGCGCCGCCGCCGGCCCCTCCCCTGTGACGGCGGATAACCACCCGCTTGCCGTGGACCTCACCTGGGACACACTGCCAGCAGAGCCGTAACACGCCACCCTCCGCCTGGAGGACGCCGCCGGCCAGCTCTGGGCGCGCCGCGACTATGAGCCGCTCGGCCTCTTTGCCCAGCCTGTGGAAGGCTCGCCCAGGACACCGACCGACCATCTGGCGCTGGTGGTCCCGCCGGGTCTGCCGCCCGGCGAGTACCGGCTCTTGCTCGGCGTCGGCCCGCCAGGCTCTGAAGTCTTGTTCAGCGCGACCGCCGCGGCGGGGACGGAGGCTGTGCTGCTTCCCCTGGCGACCCTCGCCGTCGCCGCGCCGGCGCAGCCCGTCGCCCCCGCCCGGCTGCCGATGGAGGCTCCCCTGGCCCCTCCCTGGCAGGACCAGGGGATCACGCTGCTCGGCCACAGCGGCGCGCCGCCCCAGAGCCGCTGGCTGGCCGGTACATCTCTGGCCGTCACCCTCTTTGCCCGCAGCGACCAGGCCGCGCCGCCCGCGCGCCAGCTTCGCCTGGCCCTCCTCGACAATGAAGGCAACGGCGCCGCCGGATGGGAAGGATGGCCCCTGCCCAACTACCCGCCCAACGCGTGGACAGAGGGAGCGTTGGTCCAGCTTCCGGTCCTGCTCGATCTGCCTGCCACCCTGGGAGACGGCTCCTACCGGCTGGTGGCAGGGTTGACCGATCCGGCGGGGGACGAGCCACCACCCCCCGCAGACTTGACCATCATTCAAGTCTATCGCCGCCCCATGAGCTTTACCCGCCCGTCGCCGGCGCACCCATTGGCCGAGCCGGTGCAGTTCGGGGCGCACGCTCACTTGATCGGCTATACGATTAGCGATACCATGAACAGTGAGGATGGAGCAAGTGAGGATGGAGCAAGTGAGCATAGAACCTTGCTGGTTGCGCTGGACTGGGAAGTCACACAGACCCTGCTGCCGCCTCACCATCTCTTTGTCCATCTCACCACGCCGGATGGCGCCCTGGTCGCTCAATCCGACGGTCCGCCGGTGACGGTCGAGGGCGCAGCGCCAAGCGGAAGTTGGCTGCCGGGTGAGTTTTTGCGCACTCTTACTTATGTCGAGTTGCCGGACGAACTTCCGGCCCCAGTCGAGGCGCTGGCGTTGCGGGTGGGGCTGTATGAGCCGGAAAGCCAGGTCCGGCTGCCTGCCAGCCAGGGCGGGCGCCCGATTGGGGATGCGGCGGTGCTGCCGCTCCGGCCCTAGCCATTCCCCTGCAACTTTTTGCCGCCGGCTCCGTACTCACATGCGAACACTGTGTTCTGTTGGAGTCATCTGTTGGAGGGACAGATATGGAGAACCAACCCGGCTCGGAGCAGAGCCAAAGCCAGAGCCAAGGGACGACCGGCGCCACAGGCCAGCCCAGCCCAGGGCAAGAGACGAAGGCGGGCGGTCAAGAGTTGGTGGATGAGCTGAATCGCCTAGGCAACAAGTTTATCGAGGTGGTCGAGGTTGCCTGGAACAGCGAGCAGCGCCGCCGCATCGAGGATGACTTGCGCAAGGGGCTGCAATCGCTGGCGACATCGCTCGAAGAGGGTCTGAAGCAACTAGGCGAGAGCCAGCAGACCAAGGAGTTTCTTGGCGCCGCCGAAGATGTAGCCGAATCGGTGTCCGCCAAGGTACGCAGCAGCAAGATCACCAACGAGCTGGCCGATTCCCTCGCCCGCGGGTTGCGCGCCCTGAGCGACCGCATGGACCGGCTGGCAAGGGACATGCAGAGCCGCGCCGCCGGCCAGCCAGGCCCTACCGCCGGCGAAAACAAGCCGGATACCCCCCAAGATATTCCCATTCAGCGTGAATAACGCCCCTGTCGCCGCCCTCCTACAGGCCCAACGCCTCTAGGAGGGCGGTCTTCAGACGGCTCAGAAGAAGCGCTTGGCGAGGCCCAGGATGCCCTGCTTCCAGGGCGCCCGGTGGGAGACGCCCGTCTGTCCCTGGAACTCGTCCAGGTGCTCGATGTACCACTGGTAGTTGCGGATCAGCGCCTGCTGGTTGGAGTACTTAGGCCGGAAGCCTAGCACACGCTCCGCCTTCTCGATGGAGACAAAGGAGTCCTCGGTCACCGTCTCATAGACCCAGCGATAGAGCGGCGACAGCTTGAGCCGCTCCAACACACGCAGCGTCCAGATCAGCGGTTTGGCCGGCAGCGGCACGATCTTTTTGCCATGTCCGGCATAGTCAAGCACGGCTTGATAGTCCTGGCGCAGCGTTGTAAACTCTTTGGCGCCGATGTTGAAAACATCGTTGACCACCGCGCAGTCGCCGGTCGCGACCAGATAGATCGCGTCGCACAAGTCTTCCACATCCAGCAGTTGATAGCGGTTGTTGCCGCTCCCCAAGACAGGAAAGTTGCGCCCATCTTTGGCCCAATCATACAGGAGGGCAAAGACCCCCAGCCGCTCCGGGCCAACGAAAGACTTGGGCCGGATGATAGGCACACACAACCCCTTCTGCCGGTACTCCTGGCAGATCTGCTCGGCAATGACCTTGGCCTCACCATATGGCCCCACGCCCTGCAACGGATCATCTTCGTAGAGCGGGTGATGGTCCGGAATGCCATAGACCGCCGTTGACGAGATATGCACTACCCGCTCGACGCCATGCTCCAGGGCCGACTGGAGCACAATGCGGATGCCTTCGATGTCGGTTGTGTAGATGTCTTCCGGGCTGTAGAGGGGGAGCGCCGCCGCGGTATGGACGACCAAATCCACGCCGCTCATGGCCCGGTCCACCATTGCCTTATCGCGAATGTCGCCCCGCACCTCGGTGATACGGTCACGCTCCGGATAGTCGAACGGGGCGATATCGAGCGACACCACACGATGGCCTCGCGCCAATAAATAACGGGTCAGGTTGATGCCAAGAAAGCCTGCGCCGCCGGTGATCAGATAGGTTTTTGTCTCGATTTCACCGGCCGCCGCACCGGCAGGCCGGTCACGTTGCGCCGTTTCCATTTATCTCATTGCTCACTTTTCATCGCTCAGGTTGCTGCAAGCGCTGCTTACCGTTATACCTGTCGGCGACGGCCTAGCCCATCCCGCGGGGGCCGCGGCGCTTCCACTCCTCCAACAGCGCCACGGTGGATTCAAAGGCCAGGTCCTCCGGCATGGCTTGGGGGCTGAACCAACCGGCCTCGCACACATCGTCGTCACAGACCAACTCCGGCGGCTCCTGCCCACCGATCCGGCTGTGAAAGGCCAGGACAATGCCGCTATTGGTCACACCGGGGCCTACCATTGGGAAGATCGCCAACAGTTCCCCCACGACCACCGTGAGGCCAACTTCCTCCAGCAGCTCGCGCGCCAGGGTCTCTTGAGGTAGCTCGCCGGCATCCATATAGCCGCCGGGCAGCGCCCACTTTCCCCGCATCGGGTCCACCCCGCGACGGATGAGCAGCGCCTGGTCCTGCCAGGTGACCAGACCGATCACCGCCACTTTCGGGTCATGAAAGTGAATAAAGCCGCAGGAGGGGCAGACCGGCCGCGCTCGCTGGAATATCTCGCGCCGCTCCAGGCGGG
>DATLZJ010000098.1:0-3171 GCA_035574055.1 Caldilineaceae bacterium | reverse complement strand
CCCGCCGAGACAAGCGGCAGCGCCCACGGCAGCAGCACCAGCGCCCGCAGCAGGCCGAAACCTGGCAGGCGGCGGTTGAGCAGCAGCGCCGTCAGCAAGCCCACCAGCAGCACGCCCACAGCGCTGGCCGCCGTAAAGACCAGCGTGTTGGTCAGCGCCGCCAGGAACAGCTCGTCGCCTAGCACGCGTGCATAATTGCGCAGCCCCACAAACGGGTGCCCCGGTTGGACCAGGTGATACCGGTGGAGGCTGAGGTACGCGGCGTAGGCGAAGGGGAAAAGGGTAAAGAGCGCCACCCAGAGCAGCACCAGGCTGATCGTCGCCCAGGGATAGAGGCGCCGTCCGGGCCGGTTCACGGCCATGCCCGTCCGGCGCGGCAGCACCTTCGGCCAAGAGCTCTGCATCGGATGACTCCTATCTCCAGCAGCGGAGACGACGCCGGCAGCCTAATAGAATGGGCAGCCGGCGCCGTCCATCGGCCTGCTCCGTCTTACTCGAAATCGGCCCTCAGCTCTTCCCAGTTGTCCGCCATGCTCTGCAAGGCCTCCTGTGGGGTGATCTCGCCCAGGACTGCGTTATGGATCTGCTGGCGGGCGAAGACATCCCACGCGCCCCACCAGGGCGTCAGCCCCTCCTTGATGCGGGCCAGCTCGGCCTGTTGGCGCTCCAGCTCCACGTCTCCCCAGGCGTTGATCGTCTCGGCCACCTCAGGGTCATCGTACAGCGGCATCTGGGCAAAGCCCAAGCCCTTCTCCAACGCCCAGCGCTTGACCACCTTATACTCGCCGTCTGTGCGCCCGCCGAAGTATTCCAGAAAGCGGCAGGCCGCATCAATGGTGGCCTGACCGCCGGCGACCGCATCCCTGGTGAGCGCATAAAAGCGCACAAAGCCGACGGTGGAGTGGGTCTCTCCGGGCATCAGCGCCAACCGGAAGTTGCCCGCCTGCTCATGAGCGGCGCCGTTTAGCTCGGCCAGGTTGTATTTGGCAAGCACGGTATAGACATGCTGCCCCGCGCCCATCGTCTTGACCACGTCCGGCTCTGCCACCTCCAGCACGGCTGGGTCCATCACCTGGTGGGTGTGTACTGCGTCGTAGAGCCACTGGAGCGTCTGTTCAGCCGGCGAGCCGGGCTGGTTGAAGACAGGGTTATTCTCGGCGTCGAACATCTGGCCGCCCCTGGAATAGACCATGGCGTAGAAGATCTCCACCGTCCAGGGATCATCCTTCTTGAGTGGGATGGCAATCGGATATTGGGCCAGACCGGCCTCCTTGATGGTTTGGGCGTGCTCGGTCAGTTGCTCCCAGGTCTCGGGCGCAGAGGTGACGCCGGCCTGCTCGGCGATGGCCGCGTTATACATAAAGGTGACGAGGTCGGCGTAATAGGGCAGACCATAAAGCTTGCCGTCGGCCGTCATCCCCTCGACGGCATAGGGGGCGAATTCGTCCACATATTCGCCGACGTTGGGGCACTGCTCATCAATCGGCACGATCCAGCCCGCGGCGACCCACTCTTGCAGCCAATGGTCCGAGGAGTAGGCGATCTCGGTAGGCGTATTGCCCGTGAAGCGAGTCGCCAGGATATCATGGTAGTCGAACCAACTGAAGTCGGCCAAGGAGACGTCAATCCCTGGGTTCTGGGCCTCGAATTGGGCGATATTGTCCTGAATCGTTTCAATGCTGTACGACCAAACCACGAAGTTGAGGCTCACTGCCGCTGTCTCAGCCGCCTCAGCCGCGGTCTCGGCTGAACTTTCAGCCGCTCCCTCTGTGGCTGTCTGCGAACCGGGCGCCGCGCAGGCCGCCACCAACCCGCCCAAGATCGCCAAACAGCAGACGAATGCCCAACACTTCTGCCAGACAGAATGCCTAGACATTGCCCTGTTCCTTTCTCTGATGCGATACAGCATGTTGGGTCGCAAAACGGAGGAAAACGCAGACGCGCCCCTACTCTACGACAGGGGCTACCGGTTGTCAATCATCATTTGAGAGCAGCAGAAAATGACCGGGGCCTCCCGATCACTCGCCCAGCGCAAAGGGGTTTAGGTTAGTGGCGATATCATAGACATCCGCCCCCTCGCTGCGCTTGAGAGCATTGACAACAAGATAAGTCAGCGGCGTAGCGATTGCCTCGTAGACCGACTTGAAAAGCCACTGGCTGAGGATGGCCGTCGCCAGGTCACTCCCCGCCATTTGCCCGCCAAAGGCGATGGCGATAAAGATGAGGGAATCCAGCCCCTGGCCGATAACCGTAGAGCCGATCGTGCGCGCCCAGAGGTGGCGGCCACGGGTCCACACCTTCATTTTCGCCAGAACGGTGCTGTTGGCGAACTCGCCCACCAGATAGGCGACAAAGCTAGCCAGCAACAGGCGCGGCGTAAAGCCCAAAATGGTGTTATACGCCTCCTGACCCTGCCAGAAGAGCGGCGCCGGCAGCAGCCCCGCGACCCAGATGGCGACCACGGCCAACAGGTTGCCGGCAAAGCCCAGCCAGATGGCGCGGCGAGCGGCGCTGTAGCCGTAGACCTCGGTGAGAATATCGCCCAGGATGTAGCTGACGGGAAAGATGATGACCGCCGCCGGCAGAATGAGGGGACCCAGGACAATCAGCTTGACGGCAATGATATTAGCCGTCAGCAGCGAAGCGACAAAGAGAGCGACGGCGACATCATAATAGCGCCAGCCCGCCCGCCGAGGGGAAGTCTTCGGATTCACCGCGCCCTCCTTCATTCCGCCGCTGGGCGCTGTGCATCGGGCAGCTCTGCGACCGCTTCGGTCACAATGCCCCCGCGTATGTGCTGGGTGATGGTGACCCGGCACCAGTGGGCTTCGGTAGCGGCATAGATGTCCTGGGCGATCTGAGCGGCCAGCGCCTCACAGAAGGCGCGTTCGTCCCGATAGCTCCATAGATAGAGCTTCAGACTCTTGGACTCAATACACTTCCGGTTGGGCCGGTACTCGATCCGGATGGTGTTGAAGTCCGGTTGGTGGGTGACGGGGCAGAAGGTCGTCAGCTCATCGCTGGTGAAGGTCACGCGCGTCACATGGGCAGGGGCGGGAAAGGTCTCCAACGTGCGCGACGGCGTTGTGACCGCTTTGCCAAGGGCTTGAAACTCCATCGTCGTTACCTCGATTCTGATATGTTTTGATAAGGCGGGAACCGCGACCGCCG
>DATLZJ010000097.1:0-8058 GCA_035574055.1 Caldilineaceae bacterium | reverse complement strand
GGCGTCTGCTCGGCCTCTAATAATTGGGCCAGGTCGGAGAAAGTCAGGCTGACAATCTGCTCCGGCGCGAGCTGGCCGGTCCCCTCGGCGCCATAGAGCCGCTTGATAATCTCCGCGAGATCGTCCGGGCCGACGGCCGCCTCGGCAATGCATTGCTCGCACTCACGGATCAGGCGGCTGTCGGTAAAGATCAGGATACTATCGCCGCGCTGAGGCGCAACAGAGACCACATCAGCGGCGCTGGCCGGGTCGGGGTAGAGCAGTGTAAACGAGTCACGCGCCACCTGGCCGACCGTCACCAAGGCCGCCGCACGGTTCTCCCCGGCCAGCACCTCCAGCTCCGGGGCGCGCACCAGCACCTGCGTCAGCGGCACCAGCGGCGCATCTGCCGGCCCTGAGCCGGCAGATGCGGTGATCGCCGGAGTGATCGTAGGGGCGCTCTCAGGGGTGAGCGCAGGAGCGGCCTCCGGGGTAGGCGAGGAAGGCGTGGCCGCCTCTGGCGCCACATGGTAAAGGCGCAGCTTCAGCCGAAGGATACGGCGGACGGCCGCATCTACCTGGGCCGCAAAGTCCGGATCACGCAGGTAACGCTCCTGAAAGAAAACAATGGTCTCTTGGATATTCCGCTTCTCGCTCTCCCAGCGGTCATCCAGGCTAAAGCGGCCCAGGTAGAGCAGATCGTGACCTGCGGTAAAGGCATCCATAGCCACCCGTCGCGAGGGGAACTCGGTGAGGGATGGGTCGTAGTGGCGCCGGATTGCGGGCGCGCCCAGCGCATTGCTCACCAGCAGGCCGCCTTGGCGGCGCCAGTCGGCAAAGCCCTCCTGCTCCAACACAGTTTCCAACTCTGGGGCCAGGCTAATCGGAGTGTTCCGGCCCAGGCTGCTGCCCTGAAAGGCGCTGTAACGGATGTGGCTCGACATGATCGCATCGGTGGCAGCAGGGTCGCCGTTGGGGTGCAGGAGCGACGATGGCTCACGGGTGACGGCCAAGAAGGGCGGCAGCGCGATCCGCCGCAGCTCCTCGATGCTCCGTTGCACAGTCGCTACCTCTTGGTCAGGTAGACGGTCGGCGTCGCCCGCGCCGGGAAAGTGGCGCGCCACCGTCGCCACCTGGCCGCCGCTGCCGCTGTGGACGCCGGCAATGTAGGCGCGACCCAGCTGGCTGACCCAGTAAGGGTCCCCGCCAAAGGAATGGATTCCCAAGACGCCCACCTGCTCGGGCCGCGGCTGTTCCAGCACATCCAGGCTCGGCCCCAGCAGCAGATTGACCCCCACCGCGGCCAGCTCTCGCCCGACGATC
Organism: Caldilineaceae bacterium; assembly: GCA_035574055.1. GTDB lineage: Bacteria > Chloroflexota > Anaerolineae > Caldilineales > Caldilineaceae > QEUY01. The sequence continues at coordinate 6,756 of DATLZJ010000097.1, read as the reverse complement.
TGCCCAACTTGATTGGTAAGCTCCGGGTCCCAAGTCGCACCGAGCGCCATCTGGCTGGGCAAGGGGGTGAATCCGCGGCGCAGCGCCGTTGCGGGTAGGCTGTCTCCCAACTGTTCGACGGCGATGAAGAGCGGTAGGTTGGGCGGCGGCGACCTGATCACAGGCTCCATCAGCACCGCCCCCTCCGGCGGCCATTCGCTCAGATCATCCGGCGGCAATGCCTGGCCGGTAGGCAAAAGAAGCCCATAGGCCAGCGCCTGGAGCTGGTTGGCCAATGTGGCGACCTGTCTAGGCGTGTCAATGCCGGCCTCGTTGGAGAAATTGCCGTTGCGCGCGCTCAAAACAACGCCGCCGACCCGGTAGCCATAGATCAGTTGGGCAATATCGCTGTCAAAGCCGGTCTCGCTGCCCTGGAAGGTGATCAAGAACAATTGGCCGACCCGATCCGCCACCGACATCTGCGCCAGCAGGGCGTTAACCGCCGCGTCCAACGTCTCATTGGCGGCGCCGGCGACCTCAGGAGAGGCGGCGGGGTTTTGCGGGGTCGAGAGCGGCGATGCGGGCGCTGGCGTAGCAGTTTGAGCCGCCAGCGGCGCGGGCAGCACAGAGGCGGCCAGGAAAAGCGCCAGGATGAGCGCCTGGAGGATACGCAGTGGGTAGGTCATGGCTGACGGTTATCGGGCGAGAAATGGCGCCAAACGACCGGCCTGCCTGCCAGCAATCCGGATGGCGCCCCCGTGACAAGGCGGCCCATTACAAAGCGCAGATCAAGCAGCACAGCCATCAGTATAACGCCGGAACTGTCGAGTTTGCCAAAATGACGCGAGTTGCTATACTTGCAGAAGACTTCCGGCATCTGGTAGAGGCCTATGCGCGACCCAAAAACCTATCTAGATCAACTGCCCGAACCACACGCTAGCTATGGCGTAGCGCGGCGCACCGGTCGTTTGGTGCTGCTGCGCCTCTTTTTCCAGGAAAGCCTCCAGGTCATTCTGCCTGCGCTGGTCCTGGCGCTGACCGTCCACCTGTTTCTGGCGCAGGCGACCATTGTCTACGGCCAGAGCATGGAGCCGAATCTCTATGAGCGCCAGCGGCTGATCATTGATAAGTTGAGCTACCGGCTCCATCCGCCCAGGCGCAACGACATTGTTGTGCTGGATATCCCCGGCATGGATGAGATGCTGGTCAAACGCATCATCGGCCTGCCGGGGGAGACGGTAGAGATTCAGAATGGCGTCGTCTACGTAGATGGCGCGCCCATTCCGGAGCCGTTTCCCCATGAGCTAGGCTTTCAGAGCATGGAGCCGATCACGTTGGGGCCGCTCAGTTATTTTGTCATGGGCGATAACCGGGAGAACAGCAACGATAGCCGCTCCTTTGGGCCTGTGAAGCGCGAGCATATCTTGGGGCGCGTCTGGCTGCGCTACTGGCCGTTAGACCAGGTTAAATACTTCTAATCCACTGAACCCAATATGGGCTCGCGACGTTGGAGCAACCTGACTAAAATCATCGTCGCGGCCACCCTGGCGGTCCTCGCCCTCGTCCTGCTGATCACCTTCCGGGTGTTGATCGGCCCGACGGTTGTCGCCTTCCTGCTGGCCTTCATCCTGAGCTATCCGGTCAACTGGATTCAACGCAGCACCGGCTGGGCGCGCGGGCTGGCGGTCAGCGTTATCTACATTGTGCTGCTGGCGCTGGTCGCGCTGCTCCCCCTCTTTGTCGTTCCCCGTCTCGCCGACCTGCTGGCAGCCTTGCAGACGGCCCTGCAAGACCTGATCACCCAGCTCCAAAATGTCTCCAATGGCCCATTTCTGGCGTTGGGGCCATTTCGCCTCTCCTTCGATATGCTGTTTCAGGAAACCGGCGCTCTGCTCAGCAATGTGCTCCTGTTGGCTACCGGCAACCCGCTTGAGCTGGCGCGCGGCGTCACCAACAGCGTGATCACCGTGGTCTATGTCTTAGTGCTCAACTTCTGGATCCTCAAGGATATCTACAAGTTGCAGCGCCTGATCATGGACATGATTCCGGTGGACTACCAGGAGGATGCCCGACGGCTCGGCCAGGAGTTGAGCCAGGTGTGGCACGCCTTTCTGCGCGGCCATCTGGCGCTGGCCTTGGCAATGGGGGTGATCACTTGGGCGCCGCTCGTCATCGTCGGGATGCCGAACGCCGGCGGTCTGGCCTTGCTGGCCGGCGTCATGGAGTTCCTGCCCTCCATCGGCCCCGGTATTAGCGGGACGGTGGGCACGGTCTATGCGCTCTTTCAAGGTTCGACCTGGCTGCCCGTCAGCAACTTGACCTTTGCCCTCATCGTCCTTGTCATCTATATCATCACGGCCCAGGTTGAGAACATCTACCTGGTTCCTCGCCTGGTGGGCGGGCGGGTCCAGCTCCATCCTGCCGTGGCGTTTGTCGGCATCATTGCCGGCACTCTAGTCTTTGGGCTGCTAGGCGTTGTGTTAGCGATGCCCATCATGGCGAGCGCGCGGATCCTCCTCTCCTACATCTATCGCAAACTCTTTGACCTGGAGCCGTTTGAGCCGCTCAAAGCGCCCCAGGCTGCCATCCGCATCCCTGGTCTGATCGCCGGGCGCAAGATTGATGCAATCATCTTTGATTTGGATGGCACCCTGACCGAGCTGGATTGGTCGGCGGCTAACTGGGCCAAGCAGCATCTCCGCTGGCTCGACCGGCTGGTGACGCCGGAGCAACGTTGCCACCTGGCGCGGCGGTTGATGATCGCCATTGAAGGGCTGCTCAACTTTGTCGTCAGCCAGACGCGACGGCTGAACACGCGGCAAAACCTGGAGCACACACTCCCATTGCTCGACCTGCTGCGTGGCTACCCGCCCGCTCCTGCGCTCACCCCCATCCCCGGCGTGGTCGAGATGCTCCAGCAGCTCGCGCCCCAATACAAGTTGGTGCTGGTCTCGACCCGCGACGAAACGGACATTCGCCACTTCTTTCGCAACGCCGGTCTTTCCCCTTCGACCTTTGCCCTGATCCTGGGGCGCAATGATGTGCGCAACCTCCTGCCCCACAGTGAGGCGCTGCTCACAGCCGCCGCTCAGTTCCTGCTGGAGCCGAGCCAAGTCCTGATGGTCAGCGACACCGACAGCAACCTGCGCGCGGCGCGCGCCGCCGAAATGGCGACCGTCGGGGTGCTTTGCGGGCTGGCCGAAGAGCAGGACTTGCAGGAGAGCGATCTGGTCTTGGCAACGACGCCTGAGCTGTTGGACTGGCTGTGAGCGCGGTTGTAGGCGTTAGATTTTTGAGCCAACATAATTGTAAGCCAACATAATTGTAAGCCAACGTATTGGAACCTCAGCGAACCTATGTTATTCTTCCCGCCATGAACTGGAGACGGGTGATCCAACTGGCCTTTGTCCACGTCGGTGTGTCCATCACAGTCGTGCCGGTGACCAGCACGCTGAACCGGATCATGATTGCGGATATGGACATGCCTGCGCTATTGGTCAGTTTCTTCGTCTCCCTACCCTACCTGCTTTCCCCGCTCCAAGTCTGGATCGGCGCTTGGGCCGACCGCAACCCCATCGCCGGTCGCCACCGCTCGCCCTGGATTGTGCTGGGCGGGCTGATGGCCTCCTTTGGCGGATATCTCACTGCCCATGCCGTCTATCTGCTGCACCGCGACGCCGGCTGGGGAGCGTTGGCAGCGGTCGGCAGCTTCGTCGTCTGGGGGTTGGGGGTCAACATCGCTTCCGTGAGCTATCTATCGCTGCTGAGTGAGCTGAGCAGCGACACGGGGGCGTGGCGCAGCCGTGCGGTCAGCATCATGTGGACCGCCATGATCCTGGGCGCCATCGCCACCGGGCTGGGCTTGGCCGCGCTGCTCGATCCCTTCAGCCAGGAGGCGCTCTTCAACGCGCTAGGGTTGGTCTGGCTCATCGCCAGCACCCTGGTACTGGTAGGCGCTGCCAACCTGGAGCCGGCGCGCGCCGAGCGGGGAGCGGTGCAGCATAGCGCCGACCACCCCGGCCTTGCCTACCGTATTCTGGCCGGGAACCCATCGGCGCGGCGCTTCTTCATCTATCTGCTGCTGGTGCTCATCGCCATCCATGCCCAAGATGTCTTGCTGGAGCCATACGGCGCCGAGGTGCTGGGGCTGCCCATCGCCCAGACCACACGGCTCTCCTCCATCTGGGGGGTGGGGCTTCTGCTGACGTTGGTGGGCGGGCTGCCCGTGGTGCGGCGCTTCGGCAAACGGCGCGCCGCCATCTGGGGCGCGCTCCTGGCCGCCGCCGCCTTCGCTGCCATCATCGTCGCCGGGCTGGCCCACCTGCCGGCCTTCTTTATGGTCGCCGTCTTCAGCCTGGGGCTTGGCGGCGGACTGATGACCGTCAGCAACCTGAGCTTCATGCTCGATATGACCGTGCCGGAGGCGGCAGGTCTGTATATGGGCGCTTGGGGCGTCGCCAACTTCAGCGGCCAGGCCCTGGGCAATCTCGCCAGCGGTCTGGTGCGGGATGTGGTCTTCCGCCTGACGGCCATCCCGGCGGCAGGATATAGCGCCGTCTTCGTCTTCGAGATCGTAGGCTTGTTGGTCGCGCTGTGGTTGTTCCGCCGCATCTCGGTCGAGGAGTTCCAGCGCGATGCCCGGCTCCAGCTTCATGACGTGCTGGCGCTGGCCGGCCACTGATCCGGTCGCCGGCCTTGTGCTACACGTTTCGGGGCAGGAGCAGGTTGTATGAAAGGCAGTGGCAAATCTCTATGGTGAAAGTGATGATCAGCTACGACATGCGGGAAGGGCGCGAGCAAGAGGCCCAGGAGTATCTGGTGAACAAGTTGGCTCCCGGCCTGGCAAAGCTCGGCTTTCGTGTGTCGGATGTGTGGTATACCGTGTGGGGCAACTCGCCGCAGATCACCAGCGGCGGTGAAGTGGATAGCCTCGCCAAGGCCCAGGATATCTTTCTCTCTTCGGAATGGGAGAAGCTGGCCGCGGGGATGGAGGACATCACCGACAACTTCAAGGTGCGGGTGGTCAAGTCACAGGAGCCGAGCCGGGGCGTCGCCGACGAGCTATGACGGAGCCGTCTACCCGCGTTCTATCACATACGTCCCTATCGAACGGCGCTGCTGAGGGACCGCTCGATAGGGACGCGCCCGGTAGGCCGGCAGCGCTTGTGGTCTTTCTGGAAAATGTCGGCCATGTGCATGGCGTGCCGCTGCCCCGCTGGGCCAACTATGTCATTGACTTTCTGACTGAAGAGTACGCCAAGCTGCTGCTGCGGCTCTATGGCGCCTATCGCCGCTATCACCGGGTGATCCTGCTAGAGGATGATCTGGCGACCGGCCCCCACCTGGTCGAGGCGCTGGTGAGCGCCAGCCGCGACCACCGAGTGGACCTGTTGCTCCTGGTCCACGGCCAGCCGCAAGCCTTGGTGGGGCGCCGGGGCAAGGTATCGGTCGGAGCGGAAACCTTTGAGCCATTGCTGGCGGCCTATCGCGCCGACCCAAGCTTGCTGGACCTGCGCATAGTCTTTGGCCTCAACTGTTACGGCGCCAGCCTGGCCTCAACCTGGCTGGCGCTGGGCGCGCAGGCGGTCAACGGCGCGTTTGGGGTCAACTGGCTGCCGGAGCCGAGCCTTTCCGTCTTTTTGTGGAACTGGCTGCGGGGCCGCCCCTTTAGCCAGGCTGTCCAGCGCAGCCACGAGACCGCGCTGCGCTGGGGTAAACGTGTCTGGCGCTCACGGCCCGGCGGCGAGGAGCACCCGTTCATCGCGGGCAGCCGCCAGGCGATCTTCGGCGTGCGAGATGTGACGATCTTCTCCTGAATCTCCCGCGGGCATCTCCTGGCGGCGCCGCTACAACCCCCAAAAGCCTGTCGTCACCAGAACGGCCTGTACCGTCCCATCCTCCTGTTCAATGCCCAACACGCGCAGGGGGATGCCTTCAGGCAGCTCCGCTGGGCGGCCCAGGCGTCCGCCGTCCAGCCAGATCGTCTCCTCATTGACCACCACGGTCAGCTCATCGTCCGACCTGCGTCCCTCTTCCAGAACGAGGGTGTCACCCTCCAGTGAAACCAGCCGGCCGCGAAAGCTATGGTCGGCGAACGCTTCGGGGGCGCCGGCATAAAGCAGCCGCACGCCAGGCGTTCCCCAGGCCAGCCTGGGCGCGACCAACACCCAATCGCCCTCTTGGAGGTCAGCCAGCGTCAGGGGAGCCAGCGCTTCGCTCAAGAGAATTGAATCTTCATCTATCTGCAAGCTGACCTGGTGAGTCACCCAACGGTGGGCGCGGCTCCACCCCCAGTCTGCCAGCTCCACCTCCAGCTCATTTTCGCCTAAGCCGGCCACGGTGCCCACCAGGACCATTGGCCCAAGGGCATATTCGCTGCGCCGCCACGGTGCGAACGGCGGCCAGTGGGCCGGGGGTGCAGCCGTGGCCGCCATCGGCAGCAACGAAAGCAGGGTCAACGCCGCCAACACTGCAAACGCCAATCGCGCCGAAGTTCGATTGCTGATTCTCCACATCATGCCCTCCACATGACAGCTTATTCCTGCCGCTAATCCGGTCGCTTGGTTCAAAGGACCGTGAACAATAGAGCGTTGACGAGAGACCGTTGACGAGAGATCGAGACGGCGGCTGGCCCCATGGACCCCGCCGCCGCGTCTGCGATATTCATCCGTAGGTGCGGCATCGGCGCCGCAAGTGGCGCGCACGTACCTGCCAAGCCGGAGCATGCGCTAGCATAGCGCACCTACGATAGGCTCATAGGTGCGGCATCCTGCCGCG
>DATLZJ010000096.1:0-4791 GCA_035574055.1 Caldilineaceae bacterium | reverse complement strand
TGACAACCCGCTTGTAAAGCGCCGCCTGTAGCATGGCTACAGGCGGGTATTTTTTGGGGGTTTGGCGCTTTGCTCCACATCGTGTACCATGCACCTGTGACCTCATTCTGCAACCACGTCAGCTTGGCGCGTCTTCCAAAGTCAAGAGACTCTCACGACGAGAGCGAAGCGATCCGAAGAGGCTATTGGGTATGAGTGCAAAGATCCTGATCGTGGACGATCAGGCTGTCATGTTGCGGCTGATCGGGCTTCCCCTAGAGCAGGAGGGCTTCACCATTATCACCGCAATGACCGGAGCGGAGGCCCTCCAGAAAATTCAAGCCGAGAAGCCGGACCTTGTGGTGCTGGATATCCTGTTGCCCGATGCCAACGGCATTGATCTCTGCCGCCGTATCCGCCAAGTAATGAACCTGGTGGACCTGCCCATTATTATCTTGAGCGGGCAGACCGAGCTGTCGGCCAAGATTCAAGGGCTGGAGGCCGGCGCCGACGAGTATGTGACCAAGCCGGTGGACCCCAAGGAGATGGTGGTGCGGGTACGCGCCTTGCTGGCGCGCACCCAACGGCTGCGCCAGCTTCCGAGCGCCGCCGCGACCCGCCAGGGCGCCATCATCAGTGTGATCGGCTGCAAGGGCGGCGTGGGCACGACCACCCTGGTCGCGAATCTGGCGACTGCGCTCGCCATGCAGCGCCATAAGACCATCGCGCTGGAGCTGCGCCCGTACTTCGGCACCCTGGCCCGCCATTTCAACTTGCGGCCCGGCCCTACCCTTAGCGAGATCGCCGAGCTGGTTCCCCAGCACATTACCGCGCAGCAGGTAACGCCCCGGTTGCTTGGCCCCACCTTACACGGGCTACAGGTACTGGTCGGCCCCCAGCAGTTGCGCGAATATCGAGAGATCCAGCCGGATCAGGTGGAGGCGCTGCTCAACGTTTTGGTCCAATTGGCGAGCTATGTCCTGGTAGACCTGCCCCACATGCCCTCCGTTGCCGGTCGCGCCGCGCTGCGCGCCGCCCAGACAATTCTCGTCGTGGTGGAGCCGGAGCGGACCGCCGTCGCCGCCGCCCAGGCGCTGCTCGAACTGCTGCGCGCCTGGTCCATTGCCGGGGTGATCCGGGTGGTGGTGGTGAACCGGCTCCAGTCCTCCCTGGGCCAATCCTTGAGCGAGATCGAACGCGCCCTCAACAGTGAAGTCGTGGGAACCGTTCCGGGCGCGCCTGACCTCGCGGCCAGCGCCCTGGTTACAGGCGCGCCGCTGGTCGCCTCGGCTCCCGGCACTGTGGTGGCCGAAGCATTGATGGACATCGCTGGACACATCGTCAACGCCCGGCGCGTTGCCCGCTAAACCAATCTCCATTCCGAGAATGCGCCGGGCGGCGCCCTCAACCAATCCAGTGAATTCAACCAATCAGGAATGACCGGCGTGGTCCAGCGCCCACCATTGGCGTGTGATCTGCGCGTGGCCGATGTGCTGGGAAAGATGCTCCAGCGCGTGCTGCACGTCGTAGCGGGCCGAGAGGGTGCGCGGGCGCTCCGGGTGAGCGCGGGCGGCATCGAGATCGGACGAACTCACGCTGTCGAGGAATTGGTTGACGAAATCGTGGGTGCGGCGCACCCGCGCCTGCAAATAGGGCAGGGCATGGTTAGCCGGTCCAAACTCTTGGCTTCCCTCATCGCCGTCTACCTGGTCCCATGCCAACCGGCCCATCACATACTCGGCCCGGCGCAAGAGATAGACGGTCGAGGAGATAGCATGGGCGACGGCCTCGCCGATGGAATAGCAGCCGCCCTTCCATGGGCTTTGCTCGAAGGGCTTCCAGAGCAGCGCGGCGTCGGGCAGCCCCTCCAGCAGCTCCTCCAGCTCGGCATATTTCTCGCCGAAGAGCCGCCGGTAGGTTGCGATCTCAGATACCGGAATGTCAGATTTACCAGATTCAACAGAGCTAGTCATGGCGCATATCAGCTATGGGTGAACTGTGGATGTGATGAAATAACTGTTTGAACCGCCGGGGTTACTCTCCCTGGCCCAGCGAATAGCCTAGCTTGCCGTCATAGGTGTAAAGATGTTCGGTCTTGATCACATCCAGCCCGGCGGCGTGGATGCGCTCCAACAGGCGCAGGATTTGGGGAAAGGTCACCGGCTTGCCGTCGGCGGTGAAGCGGCAGCGCCAGTGATCCGAGCGAAAGGTTTCGGGCAGCCCCTCCGGATAGACCTTGACGCCCCGGTTGGTGATCATATCCAGCAGTAACCCGTCTTCGCCGATGGCCTCCATCTGCCGCCCTAGCACATTCGGGTCGCGGCCGGCCTCGGCCCAGTCGAGAAAGACATCTACCCCGACCAGCTCTTTCCGCTGGGGCGCAGGGTAGCTCATCGTAATTTGGATGGGCCGGCTCTGAAAGTGCATTCCATCACGCTGAAAGGGTTGGCGGTCCAACCGCTCGATGATGGCGTCTGTGAACGCAGTAGTGCCTACTTGGCGCGTGGATAGCCCCGGCCTGTAGATGTCGGCGGTATGGATGCCGTCCTCCAGGGTGCAGAGCCAGGCGTCGTTGATCTTCTCGGCATATTCGCTCAGCCCTAAATGGACCAACATCTGCGTCGCCGCGACCAGTAGACCGGAGGGATTCGCCACATCCTTGCCGGCAATGTCGGGGGCCGAGCCGTGGACTGCCTCGAACATGGCAGCGTCCTTGCCGATGTTGGCCGAGCCGGCCAGGCCAATGGAGCCGGCGACCTGGGCGGCAATGTCCGAGAGGATGTCGCCGTAGAGATTGAGTGTTACGATCACGTCCATACTTTCCGGCGCGGCGGCCACCCGCGCCGCGCCGATGTCAATGATCTGGTGCTCGCTGCGAATCTCAGGATACTCGGCCGCGACCTCATCAAAGACCTGGTGGAACAACCCATCCGACATCTTCATGATGTTGTCCTTGGTCATGCAGGTCACTTTGCGCCGCCCATAGGCGCGCGCATACTCGAAGGCATAGCGGATGATGTTTTCGCTGCCCGGCCGCGAGACGAGCTTCAGCCCCTCGATCACCTCCTGGCTCTGCCGGTACTCGATGCCGGCATACAGGTCCTCCTCATTCTCGCGGATGATGACCAGGTTCATGCCCGGATGGGCCGAGGCGACATAGGGCGAATAAGCTCTGCATTGGCGCACATTGGCGAAAAGGCCCAGCGTCTTACGGATGGTCACATTGATGCTCTTATAGCCTCCGCCCTGGGGTGTGGTAATCGGCCCCTTGAGCAACACCCGGTTGGCGCGGATCACCTCCCACGCTTCTTGGGGAATGCCGGAGGGGATACCTTTGCGGTAGACAGCTTCGCCGACCTCAATCGCGTCATAGGCCAGGGGGACGCCCGCCGCATCAAGGACGCGGAGCGTCGCCTTCATGATCTCAGGGCCGATGCCGTCGCCATAGGCCACGGCGACCCGTTGCTGTTTCGTCACAACGTCCTTCCTTTCCATCTAGAGGACGGCCCTGCCGGTTGTTCGTCAGGTCTTTATCATGCGCCATCGCGAGCGTATCATGAATAGGCTGGCAGGATCATAGGGCGAAATAGACCTTGCTGCAAGTACGCAATCATACCGGCCCCGCAAAAAATCTGTACAAAGGTTCAGGTGAAAAACGATCTTCAGTACAATGTACGGCTCCATGTCCTTTCGTAAGATGGTGGCGCATCAGATGCACCTGGTGATAATACGCATTTGCGCGACCTGCCAGGACTCTTTTGCACAACCGATGTTACGAAGTGGAAGGATTGTACCGATGACGCGGCTATTCTACAGAATTTTAGCGAACACACTGGCTGCCTCCATCACCAATACCTTTGTCTGGTTTTCCGTCACCTTCTGGGTCTATCTACAAACCCGGTCGGTGATCGCCACCTCGGTCATGGCCGGTATCTACACCCTCACCGTCGCCTTCTCCGGCTTTCTGCTCGGCTCGCTGGTAGATCGCTATCCCAAGAAAACCAGCATGGCGCTCTCCAGCCTCGGCTCCTTGGTCTGCTATGCATTGGCCGGGCTGGTCTATATCACGACGCCCTCCCAGCGTTTCGCCGACCCGGCCAGCCTTCCCCTGTGGCTCTTCATCGTCTTCACATTGGCCGGTGCGTTGGTCGGCAACCTGCGCGGCATCGCTCTGTCTACGCTGGTGACCATTCTGTTTCCCGAAGGACAGCGGGACAAAGCCAACGGCCTAGTGGGCACTACTACCGGCGTCTCCTTCCTGGTCGCCTCCATCCTCGGCGGCATGGTCATCGGTTTTGTCGGTGTAGCGGGAATGCTGGGCGGCGCTATGGCCCTGACCCTGTTAGTCCTGGTTCATTTATGGACCCTTACTATTCCTGACCATACGGACCGCCGGGCCGGCGTCCATACGCTACGCCTCGATCTATCCGGCACCATCCGCACCATTCGCCAGGCGCCGGGGCTGTTTGGGCTGCTCTTCTTTCAAAGCTTCAATAACTTCTTGAGCGGCGTTTTCATGGCCCTGATGGATGCCTATGGCTTGGAGTTGGTCTCAGTGCAGGTATGGGGCGCCTTGTGGGGCTTCTTGAGCCTGGCCTTTATCTTCGGTGGGCTGGTGGTCGCCCGTCGCGGCTTAGGGCCGAACCCGCTGCGCACCCTCTTTCGGGTCAATATCGTCACCTGGACCATTTGTATGCTCTTTACGCTCCAATCCTCGATTGTGCTCTTTGCTGCGGGTGTCTTTATCTATCTATGCCTGATGCCGGCGGTCGAGGCGGCGGAGCAGACCATCTTGCAGAAGGTGATTCCACC
>DATLZJ010000095.1:0-2832 GCA_035574055.1 Caldilineaceae bacterium | reverse complement strand
CCGCCGCTCCTTACCAGATCCTCACCGCCGGCGGGACGCCTGGGCATCAAGTCCAGGCGCAAAGCTCAAGTCCCCTCCAAGTGGACTGTCAGGCCAGCGGCTGGTAGCTGGCCGCCCATGACATGCCCGGCGCTGCCTCTGCGCCCCCACTCCCTACGGCCTACTCCCTACTGCCTCTTCCAGCCGCGCCAGCTCGGCTTCGAGCCGGCGGTAGCCGCTGCTGGTGATGACCGTGCGCGCGGCAGCCAGATGGGCGCGGCCTTCGTCAGGGGGGAGGAGCGGGGCCAGCCAGAGGCGAATCTGGGCGGCAAGAAAGCGGTTGGAGATGGCGTCGGCCTGGGCGAGGGCCGTGGTGAAGCGGTGGACCGCCAGCTCGGTCTGCCCGCGCCGTTGGGCCACCAGCCCCAGGTTGGCGGTCAGCCCGGCGATGCGCTCCGGATGGGAGAGCCGTTGGGCATGGGCCAGCCCCTGCTGGAAGTAGCGCTCGGCGCTTGCCAGGTCCCCTTCGGCCAGCGCCAGTTCGCCGCGCGTTGACAACAGATAAGGAAGGAGCGCCAACAGGCCCTTGTCGCGGGCCAGCTCACTGCCGCGCTGGGCATAGCCCGCGGCAGCCGGGTCGCCAAGGAGATGCAGGTGGTAGGCCAGGTTGTTGTGGGCGAGCACATGGACGCGCAGCGCCTCATCCGAATCGAGGGCAGCGGTCAGCGCAAGCGCCTCTTGGTAGCGGGCCACGGCATCAGTCAACCGGCCCTGTTGCGCGTCCTGGTTGCCCAGCTCAAAGATGACCTGGGCCAGCAGCGCCGGGGGCGCATCGCCGGGGTGAGCGCGCAAGTGCGCTTCGGCGGTGCGCAGGTGTGCGGCTGCGCCCGCCATATCCTCGCCCTCCATCGAGAGGGCAGCGCCCCAGAGGAACTCAGCGCCAACACGCACCGCTGCCAGCGGATGGCCGGCCAAGCTGCGAGCCAGCTCGACTGCCTCCGGATAGCGGCCCTGGAGCAGCAGGGCTTCGCCCAATCCCTGGACCACCTCGCGCAGGGTGGCGGGGGTATTGGCAAGCTCCGGTAAGGCCAGCGCGGCGCGCAGGGTCTCCGTCGCCTGGGCCAGCTTCCCGCCCTGGAGCTGGGCATTGCCGAGCGCGGCCAACACCCTCGGTCGTTGGCCGGGCGAGGCGCCGGCCAATGCCTGCTCAAAGAAATCGGCGGCTTCCTTCCAGGCCGCCAACCCTACGGCCCGCTGTCCGGCTTGCCAGGCATACTTGGCCGCCTGCTCCGGCTGCTCCCCCTCGATATAGTGTTGGACCAACAGCCCTGCCACCTCGTCCAGCCGGTCATGGTAGATGCTCTCCAGAGCCGCGGCCACCCGGCGATGGAGCAGACGATGGCGCACCTCGCCCACCTCTTGATAAGCCACCTCCACCGTCAGCGAATGGTCAAAGGTGAAGCGCAGATGTTCCAGCGGCTGGATCAGCCTGGCCCGGTGCAGCTCATCCAGCGCATCCAGCGCGGCGCTGTCGGAGAGGGCCGCAGCGCGCGCCACCACCTCGAAGTCAAACTCGCGGCCGACGGCCACGGCAGCGTCCAACACACGGCGCGCGGCATCGGACAGACCGGCCAGGCGCGCCTGGATCAGCGCGTAGACGGAGGGCGGCACAACCGGGCCGGTGGGCAGCAGGCTTAGATTGACCTGGCCGTCTGGGGTAAGGATGCCGTGAGCGCGGGCATAGCGGAGCAGCTCGGCCAGGACGAAAGGGTTGCCCTCGGAGCTGCGGAAGAGCCAGCTTCCCAAAGGATAGCCGTAGGTGGGGCTGATCCGGCGGGCCAGGGTGATCACCTCGTCGGCGTTGAGCCGGTCGAGCGTCAGCCGCGCCAGCCGTTCCTCGCGCAGCAGGCTGTGGACGAGGCTGTTCAATTCGCTGCGCGGCGCGACCGGCCGGCTGGCGGCCAGCACAGTCAGGGGCAGCCCAGCCGCGCCTGATTGTCGCACCAGGTAGCCCAGCAGCCCCAGCGTCGCGCCGTCGGCCCAGTGGAGATCATCGAGAAAGAGCATCACAGGCCGGATACGCGCGATGGCGGCAAACAGTTGCCACGTCCCCTCCCACAGCCGGGACTCGTCGGCGCTACGCACCGGCGGCGCGGCAGCAGGTTGGTAGTGGGCCAGCTCCGGCGCCAGCCGCGCCGCCTCCAGCCACCAGATGGCCGGCAGTTGAAGCTGCGGTTGGAGCGCGGGCCAGTCGGGCGAGGCAAGCAAGCCGCGCAGGGCCTCGATCAGGGGCTGGTAGGGCAGGCGACTCTCCAACTCCCGCGCCCGGCCCACCAACGTCAGGGGCGGCGGCGCGCCGGCGGCGGATTGGGCCAAAAAGGTCTGGATGAGGCGGGTCTTGCCGATGCCGGCCTCCCCCTCGACCAGAAGCAATTGGCCGCGCCCGCGCCGCTGGTGGAGCAGCGCCAGCTCCGCGTCCCGGCCGACAAAAGGCGGCGCGCCGCCGAACGCGGCCTCCGCCATCTCACCCTCCGCAGCGCCGTTCACATGCTCGCCGGACGCCACTTCACCCGGCGCGGCCACGGCTGTACCTGGCGGCAGGGATGGAGTCACCACTGTCTGTAGTGCGTCGAGCGGCAGGCGGACCGCCTCTGCCGGTCGAGGGGGGACGGGCAGCGGCAACGTGTCGGTGATGATCGCGTCGTAGAGGGCGCGGGTCTCGGCCATGGGCGGCACGCCCATCTCCTCATCCAGCAGGCGGCGCAGCTCCTCATAGCGGCGGATGGCGCCGGCCCGGTCGCCGGCCAGGTAGTGAAGGCGCAGCGCCGCACGCTGCAAATCCTCCTGAAACGG
>DATLZJ010000094.1:0-5025 GCA_035574055.1 Caldilineaceae bacterium | reverse complement strand
CTGCCCGACGGCACCATCGCCAAGGTAGCGGTAGACTTCGAGACCCTCAAGGTGCTGGGCGACCGCGCCCGCCAGCATGGCGCAGGCGGCGCGGTGCAACACGGCGCCAGCACGCTGCCGGAAGAGATGTTCCACAAATTCCCGGAGGTGCAGACGCTGGAGATCCATCTGGCGACCGGCTTCCAGAACCTCTACATGGACCACCCAGCCTTCCCCAGCGACCTCAAGGACAAGATTTACCGCTTCCTGGACAGGCACAACGCCGACGAGCGGAAGCCGAACCAAACCGACGCACAGTTCTATTACAGCACGCGCAAGAAGGCCATCGGCCCCTTCAAGCCGGAGTTGTGGGGGCTGGGCATGGATGAAAAAGCGGCGCTCTATGGGGCGTTGGAGCAGCAGTTCCGCTTCTTCTACGAGAAGCTGAACGTGGTGGAGACCCGCAGCCTGATCGATCGCATTATCGAGCCGGTGGAATACCACCAACCCATGCCCGCCGCGGCGCGGGCCGCGGGCGATGACCTGGGCCTGGCCGACTAGCCAGGCTCTCACCAACATCCGGCGATAACCATCCCTAGGATTGAGACCCCTAGGATTGAGACAGGGACGAACCCGCAAGACCTCCTCCGGTAGACGAGCGAGCCACAGCAACGTCACCGGCAGGAGGTCTTCTCATATTCGCAGACGCACGTCCCACAGCCCTTTTCCTCTCTGGACCAATCCATTGGGGCGAGGAGTGATCAGCTATGGCAAACGGCTTACACAATACCAGCATCTTTGTCGCCGGCGCCAGCGGCGTTGTCGGGCGCAGGCTCTGCCGCTTGCTGGTTGCAGATGGTTGGCAGGTGACCGGCATGACCCGCTCGCCGGAGAAAGCGCCCATGCTGCGCGCCCTCGGCGTCGCCCCGGTGATTGTGGACATCTTCGACGAGGAGCGGCTGCACCAAGCCGTCGCCCAAGCCAAGCCGGCAGTCGTGATCCATCAGGTGACCGACCTGCCGCCCGCACTCGACCCCGCGCAAATGGCGGATGCGCTGGTCCGCAACGCGCGCGTCCGCGCGATCGGCACACGCCATCTGGTGGCTGCGGCTGTCGCCTGTGGGGCGAAACGTATGATCGCCCAGAGCATCGCCTTCGCCTATGCGCCCGGCCCGCTGCCCTATCGTGAGGAATGGCCGCTGAAGGTGGATGCACCGGACGATGCGGGCGGTCTCACGGCGCGGGCAGTCGCCAGCCTGGAGCAACAAGTGCTCAATGCGCCGTTGGTCGGAATCGTGCTGCGTTACGGCAGGTTCTATGGGCCGGATACCGGCTTTGATGAGCCGCCGAGCGGCGGGCCGGTGCATGTGGACGCCGCCGCCGACGCCGCGCGCCGGGCCGTCACCCGCGGCAGCGCCGGGGTCTATAATATTGCAGAGGACGACGGCACGGTCTCCATTCAAAAAGCAACCATCGAGCTGGGTTGGCGCCCTGACTTCCGGATGGGGTGACCAATGACACAACCAATAGCACAGCCGTGACCCCAAAAAACTGTGGCCTGCTGGCGTGAATCCATCATGGATGTGGCTGTGACCGTGGTGACATCTACCACCGGATCCCTTTCCTCGGGCATGGTTACTGCGACCTCGATCACCTTTGACGCCCCCGCTTCGACTTCGACAGAGGTCGGGCCGGCGACCGTCCATCCCGCCAAAGATGCATAGCTCAGGTTGTAGGTGTCAATGGCGCTTCCTGTGTTGATCACTAGACTCCGCCTGAAGCTCGCCTGCCGGCCCGATCTCGTCAACAATCACGTTGTGGGTAATGGTGTTATCCAGCAGGTTGACGTAGGCGCCGTCCTCAATCTGCCCCCAGTAGAACCTGCCGCCATACCTCAAGGTGGTTAGGAACTAAGGCGATGTAAAGATGGTAGGGGCCGGGCGGCGGGGCGGATGGCCGCACCTGGGCGGAGTCCGGGTGAAGCTGGAGGGAGGAAACATCCACGGCCTCGAAGTCGCTGCCGCGCAGCTGGCGCAACTCGCGCAGCAGATCGTTGTCCCACCGCTCGTCGGGCGCGCCGGAGAGGTACCAGGGCGAGCCGTTGTCGGCCAGGATCAGGCCATAGCGTTGCATGGCCCGCACGATGACCTGAACCTGGGGGGAGAAGTTGTCCAGGTCAATATCGGCGCGCAGCCGGAAGCGCTGGCCCATAGGCGGATAGGCCAGGCTGGTGAGACTTGACGCATAGTGCCGCGCCGGCCAAACATAGAGGCGTTGGGTCTCAGGCGCGGTGAAGCGCAGCGCATGGGTGATCTCGCCCGCAGCCACTTCCTCATAACGCACCAGCCCCGGCAGGATCGGCAGCCCGGCCGCGTCGGCGGAGGTCCAGCCCGCCGGGCGCAAGGCATGGCTTCGCAGGTCAAAGACCGCGCCGGCGTCGGCGCGCCAGCCGCCGTTGAGGGGAAAGGCCCGGTACAGTTCATAGAGCTTGCATGTCCCCTGTTGTAGCGCCAGCACATGGCGGTCGCCGTCCGCCGCCGCGCCCCCTTCGATGGGCGCATCGGGCGGAATCGGATAAGGGCCGGGGTCGCTCTCGTCGCCATAGGCGGTAAACTCGATCTCGACCAGGGGCTGATCGACCGGAACAACGACATAAGGAATGCCGATAGGCCCGCCCTCGTAGAGACCGGCGCCGAAGTCAGGGTGGACGGGCGCATCGCGACCGATGGCCGCGATATAGTCGTCCGACCGTTCATGGACGGGCAGGCCATCAACGGGGGTGTTCCAGATGTTGCCGGCAGGAAAGACGGGACAGCCGCCGAGCAGGGGCTGCGCCCGGAGGGGATAGGGCCGAAGCAGCGCGCCGGCGAGCAGCAACGCGAGCGCCGGTAGGATATAATAAGCGGCTCTAGCCCCATATGCGAGCAAGGAGAGAAGCCCATGAGTGAGCAATCTGATCTGGCCGGCCAACGCTCTCGTCTGATGTCCCATCATTTTGAACCTCTTGTGGCGCGCCCGGCTATCGCAGATGTCCGGCGCATGGTCCTGATTCCCTTTGTCAACGGCCTGTGCGTCCTGATCCGGCAACCGGATGGGCGCCTATGCGTCCCAGAATGGCAGGAGGGCATAGGCCGCAACTACCTGCATGGCGCCTATCTCGCTCCGCTTGAGCAGGCGGGCGTACGACTCCAGCAGATTCATCTGTTCGCCCGAAACTCCGGCGATGCGAGAGTTGTCGCAGGATGGATTGACGGCGAATTGCGTGAAACACAGGGGTCTCGCCTGGTCGTGGCTCCCGAAGAGGCCATCATGCGGCTTCAAGAACAGGGAAATCCTCCCTTAGCTGCCCTCGTACAATGGGCGACCGACTCCTTCCGCAACCAGACCGAAGCATCCTATTATGAAGATCTTCAGGTTTTTCTAGAGGAAGCCTATCTGGCGGCCACCACCGTTTACGGTGGGTCTGGATTTGGCGGCGACGCGGCACAGTGGCGGCTGGCGCGGGGGATCATCGCCGAGGCGCTCCACAAGGATGGGACCTTTCTCGATATTGGCTGCGCCAACGGTCTCTTGATGGAGTCCATGGTGGCGTGGGCGGCTGAAAAGGGCTACCGGCTTGAACCATACGGCCTGGACATCTCCGCTCGACTGGCGGAAGTCGCACGCCACCGTCTGCCGCAATGGGCCGACCGCATCTTCGTAGGCAATGTCATGTTCTGGGAGCCGCCGAAATCCTTTGACTTCGTCCGCACCGGCCTCGAGTACGTGCCGGAGCCACGGCGCGCAGACCTCGTACACCGCCTGTTGACCAAATTCGTAGCGCCCGGTGGCCGGCTCATCGTCGCCGCCTATGGATTGACCAAGGACCCAGCAAAAGCAAGCTGGTCAGTCGGCGACCATCTCCGGTCGTTCGGGTTGGTCGTGGGCGGCGAGCCGGAGCAAGTGGATAGAGCACGGGGCCGGTTGTATCGCATCGCCTACCTTGATAAAGCGGAAGGATAAAGCGTAAGATTGGCGGGAGGCGCTGTATACTCCATTACCCCCGGCAGTGGGGCCGGTCTACAAAGACAAAGACCAGGTCATTGACATTGGTCTGGGTAGGGCCGGTGAGCAGCAGGTCGTGGGTTGCCCGCAGATAGGGATAGGCGTCGTGGCGGCGCAGGTGATCCTCCGGGTCCAGCCCCAGCGCGCGCCCGCGCGCCACGGTGCCGCCGTCGGCCAAACCGCCGGCGCTGTCGGTGGGGCCATCGGTGCCGTCGGTCGCCAGCGAAGCGATGGTGATCCCCTGGCTGCCGTCCAGCGCCAACGCCGCCGCCAAGGCCAGTTCCTGATTGCGCCCGCCCCGGCCAGGGTTGCTGCCCAAGGTCACGGTGGTCTCGCCGCCCAAGATCAGACAGGCCGGCGGCGCGACAGGCTGGCCGTGGGCCTGGACCTCGCGCGCCAGCGCCACGGCGACGCGCGCCACCTGAGCCGCTTCGCCCTCCAGGTAGGTGGTCAGCAGCAGGGGATTGTAGCCCAACTCTGCCGCGCGGCCGGCAGCCGCCAGCGCGGCCACCCGGTTGTCGGCGACCACCAGGGTGTGGCTGCGGGCAAAGATGGGATCGCCGGCCTTGGGTGTGTCGGGCAGGCGGCCCTCGCGGCCGGCCTGGAGCCGGGCCAGGATAGAGTGGGGGAGCTTTTCGGCCAGATCATAGCGCCGGACGATGGCCCAGGCATCGTCCCACGTTGTGGCGTCGGGCACGGTAGGCCCGCTGGCGATCACGTCCAATGGGCTGCCCACCACATCGCTGAGCGCCAGCGTCAGCAGGTTGGCCGGCGCGACTGCCCGCGCCAACTGGCCGCCCTTGAGGCTCTCACAGTGTTTGCGTAGACAGTTGATCTCATGGATGGTCGCGCCCGAGGCCAGCAGGGCGTCGGTCATGGCCTGGAGGTCGGCCAGGCTAATGCCCGGCGCGGGGGCGACCAAGAGCGCCGAGCCGCCGCCGGAGAGCAGCGCGATCACCAGGTCGTCGGGGCCGGCCTCCTCGACCAGCGCGAGCAGGCGCC
>DATLZJ010000093.1:0-2526 GCA_035574055.1 Caldilineaceae bacterium | reverse complement strand
CGCCAGTGAGTGTGCCCTCCACCGCCATCTCTTCGATAGACGAGCTGAGGTTGGTCAGCATGGCACACTGGGGCGGCAGCGCTCCCACATAGACCGGCTCCAGCCCCTTGCGGCTGGCCCAGACCGGCACCTCCACACAGGCGTTGGGCGGCAGATTCGTCACCAACCCGGTGTTGCGCACATTGCCGTTGAACTGAAACGGCTCGCCGCCCATCAACGCATTCATGATGTAGGCGGCGTACTCATGGCCGCGGGTCAGCTCAATGGGTTTCTCGCTGGCAAACCACTCTTTGGCCTCGTCGCGCCAGTTGTGCATCCGCTCTTCATAGCGTTTGATCACATAGGCATATTCGCCGGGGTTCCAGCCGGTGCCGTGGGTGCAATACTTCTCGATCAGGTCCGGGCGTTTGCGGAACCACCAATTGTATTCCGAGTTATGGCCGCTGCTTTCGGTCACATAATGGTCCAGCGCCAGGAACATCTCGTTACGCACGATCTCTTCGTTGTAGACTTCCGGGCGCTCACAGATGGCCTGGCGGATCAACGGGTAGGCGTCCTGCCCCTTCCACTTGTACTCCAGGTACCAGGCCATGTGGTTGATGCCGGCGCAGGTGTAGGTGATCTCCTCCATCGGCGCGCCGATCCAACGGGCCAGCATCTCCGCTGTCCCCTGGACGCTGTGGCACAGCCCCGTCAACTGGATGGTGGTCTCGCGCTGCATGGCCCGGCAGAGCATCACCATCGGGTTGGTGTAGTTGAGCATGACCGCAGCGGGGCAATAGCGTTCCATATCGCGGGCGATCTCCAGCATCACTGGAATGGTGCGCAGGGCGCGAAAGATGCCCGATGGCCCGCGGGTATCGCCGATGTTGGTGTCCACCCCATATTTCTTGGGGATCTCAATGTCGTGCCGCCAAACGTCGAGGCCGCCGGCCAGGATCGTCACGACCACAAAGTCAGCGTCACGCAGGGCCTCGGCCCGGTCCATGGTGGCTTCCACCTTGGCGGGATAGTGGCCCATCTCCACGATCCGGTTGACGGCTCGGTTGGCGAAATCTAGCCGCTCGGCGTCAATGTCCATCAGCGCAATGGTTGAGGATTCCAGCAGGGGAAAGGTGAGCAGGTCGCGCACCAGCTTGCGCGTAAAGCCCCAGCTTCCCGCGCCGATAAAGGCAATCTTGGGCATGATCGTTCATTTCTAGCTAAGTCGGGTGAATGGGAGTGGGCCGCCAGCGCCGGCCTGACCCGCCTGATTGGATTGATGGTACGAACAAGTCTATTCTCTCGTTGCTTGCCCTGAGAGTCAAAAACAGCAACGGCAGTTGCGCCGTTCTCTGCGGTCGCGCCGCCCCTCGAAGAAGCAAGCCCCCAGGACCCGCCTGGCCCTGGGGGCTTTTGCCCTATGCCCTTGTTCTATTGTCCTTGTTGTGTAGGGCACAGTTCAACTGCTCACCTACGGAGTGTTGTACTCAGGGATCGTATTGGGGCGCACCTGGGGCAGTTGTTGGTCCACCGGCGTCCACACCTGCTCGTACATCAGGGCATTCTCCACCCAGTCGTAGAGGAAGACCGGCGTACCGGCCGGCACGTTCTGGAAGCGCTTCGCTAGGGCCAGACCATAGCGACCGATGACGACGCCGATGGCATAGTTATGCTCGGTGAAGATGCGGTTGTACTGGTTGAGCAGCGCCCGGCGTGTCTCCAGGTCTTTCTCGACACAGTACTGGTTGATCACATCCACCATTTCCTGCTCCCAATCGCGCAAGACCCGCGTCCCTTCGCCTTCGCGGTTCCAGTTGGGCGTGGTCTTGGTCAGGGGGCCGAGATTGTTGCAGCGGGTGAAGGGCAGCGCAAACTCCTGGCCGCCGCGCGCCACCTTCATGTCCCATTCGCCGCTGACATTCTCGTCATTGTTGGCCTGGCTGCTCTTGGGACGCATGTTGACCTGGATACCGACGGCGCGGAACATAGAGACCAGCGACTCGCCGATATTCACTGTCTCTTGGGCATCCTCGCCGGTGGTCATGGCAAAGACCAGGTCTTCGCCGGCCATCGGCCCTTCCGTCCAGTTGAGGATGCCGTTGCCGTCGGTGTCCTCCAACCCCAGCTCGGCCAAGAGCTGCTTGGCGAGGTCTACATTATAGGGGTAGTAAACAACGGACTCTGTCTCGAACTCCGGCGAGCCGGGATAGACGCCGCCGGCGAAGGGCCGGATGAACGGCCCGCGCATGATGGACTGGGCAATGCCGTCGCGGTCAATAGCGTGGCTCAACGCCTGGCGGAACTTGTCCTCGCGGAAGAGGGCGCGCACTGCCCGGTCGCGGTCGTCCTTGACGCCCAGCGTTTCCGACTGGTTGACCTGGAGGTAGAAGGCCAGCAGCTCCGGCCCCCAGTTGATGGTGAACTGAGCATCCGGCTCTTGGGCGCGCTTCATGGCCTCGACAAACTCGCTGGCTGGATTTTCCAGATTGGCATGGTCGCATCCGCCGGCGATAGTGCAGAGGGCGCGGCCCACACCGCTGGCTC